>JANYCA010000064.1 GCA_025360525.1 Chitinophagaceae bacterium
CCAAGGCGATGCATGCCGGTATCCAGCTTAATGTGTACAGGATAATATTCAATTCCTGCAGTTGTAAGGTATTGATGAAATGATTGAAGAATTGTAAAGGAATACAACTCCGGCTCCAGGTTGTATTGCACAATTACATCAAAAGTAACCTCCTCGGGGCTCATTACCATAATGGGTAAAGAGATACCTGCTTTTCTTAATTCCACGCCTTCATCTGCAAAAGCAACAGCCAGGTAATCTACCTTATGAAACTGCAGCAGGTTTGCAATTTCAAAACTGCCGCTGCCATAGCTAAAAGCTTTTACCATGGCCATTAGCTTTACCGATGGATTTAGTAATTGCTGGTATTTTTTAAGGTTGTGTGTAATGGAAGACAGGTTAATTTCCAACACTGTCTGGTGAGCCTTTTCTTCCAGCAAATGACTTATTTGTTCAAACTCAAAAACCCTTGCACCTTTCAATAAAATACTTTCATTTAAAAAATGGAGTGTATGAAACTGTTGTTTTAACTCTGCAACGGTATTAAAAAATATCGTTTGTGGTATATCTTTAAAAACAGCTTGTTGTTTTGAAATTTCCGGACCGATACCGATAAGGCGGGTAACTTTTTTTTGCTGCAACAAGGCAGCAATAATGCTGTACAATTCGTGGTTGTTTTTGCCCGATTGTAAAATATCACTCAGTACCAATGTGCGGTTAGGATGCTGTTGTTGCTGTGCTAAAAAGTCCAAAGCAATATTGAGCGAGTTAATATCGGCACTGTAACTATCATTAATAACCGAGCAATTGTTAATGCCCTTTTTTAATTCAAGCCGCATTTCTACCGTACGCAATTGTTTCATTCTGTCCTCGATACGTTCTTCATTTACGCTTAAATACAAAAGCACACACCAGCAATTGATGGCATTTTCTATAGAAGCATCATCTGTAAAAGGAATGTTGATGGTTTGTGGTTGCTGATGAGGAGTTGACAGTTGATCTTCGGTAGTTTTATTATTATAGTTGGCAGTAATGACAGTACTGCCTGCGTTTTTTTCAATGGAAATAATTTGCAGGTTAGTAGTTTCTTTTGTACCCCAGGTAAACAATTCCAGCGGAGTTTTATCTTTTATTTTAAAGGCAAAATTGATAATCGTTTCATTCAGCTCCAGGTTATCGGCTCCATAAATTAATACGTTGCTGTGTACAAAAAGTTGAAGCTTTTCATTTATTTTTTGCCGGATATTTAAAAAACCTTCGCTGTGTGCATCTCCAATGTTGGTAAAAATACCAATGGAAGGAGCAATCATCTTTTCCAGTTTTTGCATTTCATCGGGTTGCGAAATGCCGGCTTCAAAAATACCCAGCGTATGCTGTTTGTTTATTTGCCAAACACTCAACGGAACTCCAATTTGGGAGTTATAACTTTTAGGACTGCGGACAATATTGTAATCGCTTTGCAGTAACTGGTACAGCCATTCTTTTACAATAGTTTTTCCATTGCTGCCGGTAATACCAACTACGGGAAGCGAAAACTGGTTTCTATGCCAGGCGGATAATAAATGCAGTGATTGCATTACATCCTTTACCAGTAAAATATTTGCATCCGGATATTTTATTGCGGAGGCATCCGGCGTTTGCTGTACAACAAAGTTTCTTACGCCTTTTGCATATAAATCCTCAATAAACAACATGCCATTTCTTCGGGAACTACTTAATGCAAAAAATAAAGAGGTTGCAGGAAAAATTAATTTGCGGCTGTCTATTAAAATGTGCTCAATGTTTGCGTCATCCTGTTGTTGAACCCAGGTGGCTTTAATGTGGTTTGCTATCTGAAAAATGGAATGCATTTGTTGGTTCATTTTTTTTATTGCTGGTTAAATTTATTCGGATACATCTTCCGGTACTCCTTTCTTTTTGACAAAAATGGAGTAAAAAATAGAACCACTTATGCAGGATAATATTACACCCAATGAAATAAATACCTGTACATTTTTATCTACCCATAAATTGATCCAATGTTCTGTAAGCATTTTGATGCCGATAAAAATCAGCACAATGGCAATGCCTTGCTGCAGATAATCAAATTTAGAAACGGCTCCCCTCAGTAAAAAGAATAAGCTTCGTAACCCAAGCACAGCAAATATATTGGAGGTAAAAATTACCAGCTTATCTCTTGAAATGCCCATCACTGCCGGGATGGAGTCGAGTGCAAATACCAGGTCGATTGCAGCCAGCAATACCACTACAACAAACAGGCTGGTATACACAGGTTTACCATTTTCGCTTATTATATATTTACCCTCACCATCGTGCGGTACCAGGGGTAAAAACCTTTTCAAAAACCGGTATATTTTTGATTCCTGCGGCTTAAACTCCTCCTCTTCGGTAGATACAAACATTTTGTATCCTGTGTACAAAAGAAAAATTCCAAATAAATATAATATCCAGCTAAACCGATCAACCAATGCAACCCCCACTGTAATAAATATAACCCGGAAAACGATTGCCATTAATATGCCAATGAGCAATACCCGGCCATAATATTTTTCTTTTACACGAAAGGCCGAAAAAATTATAATAAATACAAAAATATTATCGATACTTAAACTCCATTCCATCAGGTAGGCACTCAGGTATTGTAAAGCCAGCACCTGGCCTTTTTGAAACCATACAAAAATGAAAAAGCCAATAGCAAGCAATACCCAAAAAAAAGTTTGTATCAGTGCCGCCTTAATACTGACAACTTTATTTTTTTTGCTAAGTAAACCAAGATCAAAAATGAGCGCAAAAGTAATTACGATGCCAAAAACGAGATAGGTTATTTGATTAGTATCCATTATGTTAATTTGAAATTTTGGGAATGAAGCTGTACATAATTTGCTTCTATTGATATAATTGATAACCCTAAAATGATACAATTACCAAACCAGTTTCGCCGGTAATTTTCTAGCCCGGCTATTTTGTAATTGATATTTTGGTGTATTTTCTTTTTCGCCACCATTGATAAATAAATCCAAAGAGGCAAACCAGTATTATGGGAACTACAATATTTATTAGCTGCCACAAAGTTCGTTGATCTGTAACTTTTTTTGCATCCAGCAGGCGTAAAGTATAATCTTTGGCTTTTGCATCCAGTATGTTTTTTGGATTGGCTAAATACTCTGTACAATTCAAAAAGAAATCTTTATTGGCATACTGTATTTTGGTGTACTTGTTTACGCCCATGGGCAACGGGCCAATGGTTTCTGATACCTGGTTAATTACAATATCGGCATCACTTACAACAATTATTTTGCCCGGAGCAATACAGCTTTTTAAAAATGGCTGGTTGTAAGCTTTTAAAGTATCTGCCTGTGCGTGGCTAATCCTGTTTGCGTAAAGTGAGGTAAAATTTCCTTCAAGCAAAACTGCAACAGGAATATTTTTTTTATTAAACCTGTTTATGTTTTCTTCTGTTTGCAGGCTGTTAAGTTGTACCCTTGCAGGAGTAGGCAAGGTATAAGCATGGTCCGATGAAGACAACAGGATGGTTTTTGTAATTCCATCTGTTTGTATCGTATCTATCGAGTTTGCAAATTGTCCCATCACATCAGCCTGGTTTTTTACAATGGCATTGTCACTGCCGGGTTGCAGCAACGGTGCATAAGGCCAGGGCAATAATTGTTTTTGGCTTTGGCCACCCATACTGCCTACCTCAACTGCAATTTTATCGCTGTGTTTATCAGCAATCAAATCCGGGTTTATCCTCACTCCATACCTAAACAATAAGTCGTTCAGGTTAAGGTCTCTTGAATAAGCAATTAAATCGCCTTGTTGTAAACTGTCCCTTTCGGCATACAGAACATCAATAAAAAAAAGTAACCTGCCGCCATTCATTACATATTGATCCAACTTAAACTTATCCTCGTCTGTAAATTTTTCTGTAGGTTTTACAATTACAACGGCTGCATATTCCGGTGATATAAACGGTTGTGATCTTACGTTAACAGTATCAACTATAAAGTTTTTACCCAGTGTTTCAAATACACTGTTTACTGGCGGAAATCCAAATTGTGGTTCACCGTTACCATAGGCGTAGGCCACCACCGGTACTTCTTTTTGAGTAAGTTTTTGTATGGCGTTGGCAAATTTATATTCCAATAATGCTTCGGCGCTGTTTAATGCCTGTTTATCTAGGAGGTCATCTGAATTAAAAATGTTTTTTTGCACCTGCCCCTGCAATAAATCGATGGCAATGGTTTTGCCTTCATATTGCAGTACTGCACCTGGAAATATCTGGCGTTGATTTTTGCCTTCTCCTTCCTTTACCTGCACCTGTTGGTTGGTAGGCCGCAAACCCAAGGCAACCAGCGAATCAAAAACGTTGGCTTTTAATGAATCATTCAAATCTTCACCAGGTAATTCAAATTTGTATTGAATATTATTACCACCGTAGTTTTTAAAATTTTCCAGTAATTCTTTGGTACTGTTAGATAATTTTTTAAATTCTGATTTGATATCTCCTGTCAATAAAACAGTTATCTCTACCGGGGCATCCAGTTTTTTTAAAATATTTTTGGTAGAGGAAGAGAGGGTAAATCTTTTTTCGTTGGTAAAATCTATCCTGGCATGAAAGCTGGCTGCCAGCCAGTTGATTGCCAACAGCAATACCAATACCAATGGCAGGCCTGCCTTACTATTAAATATTTTAGCGAAAAATAATTTCATGAAAAAGTTGCTTAACGCTTTTGAAGATTTTTAATAGTGATGAGAAGAAACAGCATAATGAGGCTTATAAAATACACAACGTCCCTCGTATCCAACAAGCCCCTGCTGGTACTGCGGTAATGAAAATCGATACCCAGCATTTCTATAAAGTAATCTGCCTTTCCCTGAAAAGCCGGCAACTTACTAATAGCATTAAATCCAAAATATAAAACCAGGCAAATAAAAGCACTCATTAAAAAAGCCACCACTGCATTGGAAGTGAAACTGCTGCTGCAAAGCCCAATGGCAGCAAATACTGCAGCCAGTAAAAACAATCCGATATAACTTCCGGCAATGCCGCCGCTGTCAATGCCACCTCCGGAACTCAGGCTTTTTATGGTGATGATGTACACACAGGTTGGTACAATTACAAAAGCCAATACCAGCAAAATAGATACATATTTGCCCCATACTATTTGCCAGCGGCTAACAGGTAGGGTTTGTAATATTTCGAAAGTGCCGCTCTTAAATTCATCTGCCAACGAGCGCATGGTGATGGCAGGTACCAGGAAAATCAGCACCCAGGGCGATAGCTCAAAAAAACGTTCAAGCGTTGCATATCCAAAATCAAATAGGTTACTGTCTTTTAGCACAAACAGAAACAATCCATTCACAAATAAAAACAGGATTATGGTAATATAGCCAGTAAGGCTGCTGAAAAACTGGTTAAATTCTTTTTTACAAATACTCCACATGAAATAAAAATTGCTGCAATTTACTATTTAGGTGACTATAAAAATTGGTTTACGCTTTTCGTATTTGAATGATGAATTAAAAATCATTCAATAGTAGCAACTTAAAACGCTCTACTCATTTACTAAAAGCTATAAATGCTTGTTTTAGTTTATCTAATCTGGTTTTTTAAAATGAGTTATTAGTCTGTCAACAATGTTTTTTTAATTTTAAGCTGTGATGGCTATCAATTTTTTAATTAAAATTTGTTTTGTTAAAAATAATTTTATTCTATGCAGCATATTTAAACATGTGCCTGTCATAGTAGCGTATGTAGTTTATCATATCCTGCCATAATAAAATAAAGGGTTGGTTTCAAAATTATTCATTTATTTACGCTTGCTATATACAAACCAACGCTAAGTACCAAAGCTGTTTACCAAAACCAACTGTTAAGTCCCCCGAGCTCCGGGGGATTTTTTATGGAATTATTTTGATGCTGCATCTTCTTCAAAACTATTGTATGAAAAAAATAATTTTATTTACTACCGTTGTGCTGTTGACGAGCCAGTTAATGGCGCAAACAACCCAAAAAATGGCCCCGCCATCGCCACCGCGGCCACCAAAAGCATTAAAAGCGCCACCCCCGCCACCGCCACCTCCTTCAACCAAGGCAGTGGAATTTACGCCGCCGGTAATAGCAAAGGATGCTCCGCTGCCGGCACCACCACCACCACCAAAGGCCCCAAAAAAGAGCAAGTCGATGAAGGGTAGCTCAGCATCTGCAATTGATACATTATAAAATGTAAATCATTAATATACAAAGCCCGTTTGTGAAAAAGCGGGCATTTTTTTTTCGTGAGGTGAAGCGGCAGTTATGGATACCTCAAATGCTGCCCCGATGGCGTTTTCTTACAATGGCGGCGATTGTTGGGGTTGCCGCAAACATTGTTCATTCAATAGGGATGGCCTCCTGTGCTTAGTATTGATTGCGACAACAGCATGTTGGTTTTGTTGAAATATTAATCCAATAATAATTTTTTAACTCATACACTGACTTTTCTATTCGCAAGGTAAACGCCCCACAATATAATCAGCAGGCAGGCCACCTGTGGCCATGCAAATGTTTCTTTAAAATAAATACCCCAAGCTACAGCTATAAATGGTATCCCGTAAGTAACCATACTGGCAAAAAGACCTCCTGCTCTTTTAACCAGTGCATAAAACAAAAAAGTTGCTATGGCGGTGCCACCTATTCCTAAAACAACAGATGCGCTTGTA
The DNA here is from genome assembly GCA_025360525.1 of Chitinophagaceae bacterium. Classification (GTDB taxonomy): domain Bacteria; phylum Bacteroidota; class Bacteroidia; order Chitinophagales; family Chitinophagaceae; genus Ferruginibacter. The sequence continues at coordinate 6,682 of JANYCA010000064.1, forward strand.
GCAACCAGTATTTCGTGTTGCTGAAACGGAAGAGAAAAAAAACCGGTGGCAATTAATATAATTAATGCAGGTATTGCATTTAATGTAAGTGCCACAGCAGTTATTTGTAAAGATGGAATATCAGCTAAATATTTGGTAACCATATTTAAATTGACGGCATACATTATGGTGGCCATTACAACAAAGGATACATACAACAGGTGGTTGCTTTCCTGCAGATTTCCCTTACTTAACACCAGTAATACACTACCAGCAAAAGCAATAGCAGTACCCAAAATTTTATTTTTTCCGGTGGCGGCTTTAAAAAAAACTGCACCAATTACTATTACAAAAACGGGTGTAAGTGCATTTAGCATACCAGCTAAAGAACTATCTATACCGTTTTCTGCTAAACAAAATAAAAACGCTGGCAACAGGCTTCCCAGCATGCCAGATAAAAAAACCAGTTTTATTTTTTCAGGAGGAATTTTTTTAAATGCACCAATAGCAATGGGAAATAATACAATACCAGACGATACAATTCTGATGGCAGCAACCTGGTAAGGACTCAGGTGATTGTTCAACCCTATTTTAATTAGAATAAAACTGCTGCCCCAAATTACAGAGAGCGCAACAAACAATAACCAATCCACAAATTTTTTTTCCAAGCCGCAAAGTTGTTGATATTGCCTGGTTTTTAATGTTGTTTTGATTTTTTTATTTATGTTTATGGGAATTTTTATTTACACATAACCTAAAATATTTTTTATGGGATTAGTTAAAGAATTTAAGGAGTTTGCAATAAAAGGCAACATCGTTGATTTAGCGGTTGCTGTTGTAATTGGGGGAGCTTTTGGCGCAATAATTTCATCGATGGTAGATGATGTTATTACTCCCCTCATACTTACTCCGGCATTAAAAGCCGCACACGTAGAGGATATTGACAAACTGGTATGGGGTGCTGTAAAAGTCGGCAAATTTTTATCGGCTGTTATCAAGTTTTTTATGATTGCAGTGTCTCTTTTCGCTATAATTAAAGTGATAAACAGTACCAAAAGGAAGGAAGTTGAAGCACCTCCTGCAGAGCCATCCTCTACAGATAAATTATTAATTGAAATAAGGGATGCTTTAAAAAAATAAAAAATACATACTACTTTCGCCATGGCTATTAAAATGATAGACCTTTTTTTAATCACATTATCAAACTAACATGAAAAGCTTATTAAGCCTTTGTGCTATTGCATTGACTACGCTGCAATTAAATGCCCAGGATAAAACTGTTCAGGAATTAAAAGCTGCAGCAGCAAAAACAATCCAAACAGATACTTCCAAAAAAGCAAATAAAAAAGGTTGGATCTATGGTGCCAACTTAAATTTCAGTCTCACACAAGTGGGCAACAGCAACTGGATTGCCGCAGGTGGAGATAAATTTTCTTTATCTACCTCCCTTGCGGTAAATGTTTTTGCCAACAGAAAATGGGGAAGAAAAACATGGGATAACATACTCGATTTTAATTATGGCCTTGTAAATACCACCACGTTAGGGTTTCGTAAAGTGAACGACCGACTAGACTTTACCTCCAAGTATGGATATATGCCGCTTAAATGGGAAAAGGTTAGTATAACAGCATTAGGCCAGTTTCGTTCTCAATTAACCAGTGGTTACGAGTATGACTATAAAGGAACCACAGAGAAAAGAAGAAATTCTGGCTTTTTTGCACCTGCATATATCACCATTGCACCAGGTGTGGAGTATAAACCCAATGCATGGTTTTCTGTTTTTGGTTCGCCGGCTTCTGTCCGGTGGACAATTGCTTCCAATCAGCCATACAGCTACTTAGGGCAAGGCGGCATTTTTAATGGGCAAACAGAAACGCCATTGGCCACTTTATATGGTGTAGATCCGGCCAATCCCATACGTTCTGAATTTGGTGCTTTTGTAACAGCGACTGTAAAAAAAGATATTTTTAAAAATGTAGGTTATTATAGTAAACTGGACCTGTACAGCAATTACCTGAAAAACCCACAAAACGTGGATGTATTCTGGACGAACCAGTTTAAAATAAAAATCGGTAAATTCTTCAATGTAAGTTATCAATTGGACATGTTGTATGATGATGATGTAAAGAATCCGCAAAGGCCGTCAAGCGCTTTGGGTTTGCAGTTATTATCCACATTCGGTGTGGGCTTTGCTTACAAGTTATAATTCTCCTTTTCTTATCAATATATTTGCGGCTCCCCTGTTTTTAACAGGGGAGCTTTTTTTATCATTTAATTAATAACACTTTGAATATCCCTTCTTATCAAATTAAATTAGACCAGTTTGAAGGTCCTTTCGATTTGTTACTTTTCTTTATCGAAAGAGATGAGTTGGATATTTATAATATTCCGATTACAAAAATTACCAACGATTTTTTAGACTTTATTCATCAGTCAGAAAAATTAAATATTGAACTGAGCAGTGAATTCATTTTATTTATCAGCACCCTTATGCGGATTAAAGCCAAGATGCTGATACCCCGTAAAGAAATTGATGCACAGGGTAATGAAATAGATCCCCGCCAGGAACTGATTGAGAAAATACTGGAATACAAACGCTTTAAAGAAGCCTCCCTAAAAATGGCCGACCTGGAAGAGACCAGGCTGCTGATGTTTAAAAGAGGCAATCTGCATAAAGAATTGGTACAAATAGGAGAGGAGGCCGGTGAAGGCACCGAGATACAGGCTGTTACACTGTTTAAGCTGATGAAGGCTTTTGAGAAAGTAGCACAAAGGCTGCATGAAAGAAACAACAAACCGGTTCACACAGTTGTGCAGTACAATTATACGATGGAAGAATGCAGAGATTACATGCTTTCGCATTGCAGGGAAGCCAAAACTTCTTCTTTCGAAAAAATATTTGAAGTGTGCGAATCAAGGATACATGCATTATTCCTCTTTTTAAATTTGCTCGAATTGTCGCAGCAGCGTTTTTTACTTATTTCAACCGGTGAAGGGCGCAATAACTTTATTGTGGAATACAACGAAAACCGGGAAGACGACACATCTCAGCCGTTAGATTATAATGAAATGACCAGTTTTAAATAACGGGGTGTGCATTTATAAACCATCGCTTTAATTATAAAACTGTGACAGATGAAAAACCACCAACGGATGATTGCCCTGGCTGGTATATCCATCGGCCAACTTCAACCTGAAATGCGCCCTTTTTTTATCCCTGAACCCGGACTTTTTTTTGCTAATTTGTCTGGAATTAAATTTGGCTTTTATTTTGATGTTTAAACATTAATTAAAACAATTACAATGAAAACAAACTTATTTAAAGCTTCGGACAGGGGCAGTGCCGATTATGGATGGTTAAAGCCAAACTATTATTTCAGTTTTAGTCAATACCATAATCCTGCAAAAGTTCATTTTGGTTTATTAAGGGTATTAAACGATGATTTTATTGCCGGTGGTGGAAAGTTTCAAACGCATCCGCACGACAATATGGAAATTGTAACCATCCCTTTTACCGGCGCATTGCATCACCAGGATAGCACCGGGGGAGAAGGCGTTATAAAAGCCGGCGATATTCAAATTATGAGCGCAGGTACCGGCGTACAGCATTCCGAAGCCAATGCTTCTGAAACGGATCCGGTTACGCTTTTTCAAATTTGGGTGTTTCCTAAAGTAACCAATATTAAGCCGAGGTACGATCAGCGGAACTTTGATGTAAACGATCGCAATAACAAATGGCAGATAGTAGTATCGCCCAAAGCAGAAGATGCCGCTTTGTGGATTAACCAGGATGCCCGTTTTTCGCTTACAAAACTGGATGCAGGAAATTCCTTAACCTACGAAAATGGTTTTGAAGGAAACGGCGTTTTTTTAGTTGTTATTAATGGCAATGTTAAAGTGAACGATATTGAATTAGGTAAAAGAGATGCTATAGGTATTTACGATACGAATTCTTTCACTATCAATGCAAGTGAAGATGCTGAATTGCTGGCAATTGAAATTCCAATGAACTAAAGATAAAAGCAAATAGCTAGTTTTGATGTTCACGAAAGAAGTTGCTTTCTCCTCCTGCTTTTATTCTTTTTAAAATCTTTAAAAATCGCTGCTATATGCAAAAAAAAATAGTGTACCTGATGCTTTGTTTTTTATTAACGCATAGCATGGTAAAAGCACAAGTAAAAAGCACAGAGGGTGGTGAGCAATACCGGCCACAAATACATTTTACGCCAAAGGCACATTGGATGAACGACCCTAACGGAATGGTTTTTTATAAAGGGGTGTATCATTTGTTTTTTCAATATTACCCGGATGCCTCCGTGTGGGGGCCCATGCATTGGGCACATGCAACCAGTAAAGATTTACTGCATTGGGTTGAGCAGCCAATTGCTTTATATCCTGACAGTTTAGGTTTCATTTTTTCAGGCAGCGTGGTAGTTGATAAAAATAATACATCCGGGTTTGGTAAAAACGGAAATGTTCCCCTTGTAGCTATTTTTACACATCATAGTATGGAGGGAGAAAAAGCAAAACGAACTGATTTTCAAAATCAGAGTATTGCATACAGTTTGGATGAAGGAAAAACATGGATAAAATATGCAGGTAATCCGGTATTACACAATCCGGGAATCGTCGATTTTAGAGACCCAAAAGTGATGTGGTACGAAGCTCAAAAAAAATGGGTAATGACACTAGCCACCAAAGACAGGATTACTTTTTATTCTTCTCCCAATTTAAAAGACTGGTCTAAAGAAACGGAGTTTGGCGAAACATTGGGGGCGCATGGAGGTGTATGGGAATGTCCAGATTTATTTACATTGGATGATAACGGCAAAAAAGTTTGGGTACTAACAGTAAGCATTAACCCGGGCGGGCCAAACAAAGGTTCGGCAACGCAATATTTTTTGGGTGATTTTGATGGCCATACCTTTACGCCCATAAGTACGGATACCAAATGGATAGATTATGGCACCGATAATTACGCAGGCGTTACATGGAGCAATACCGGCAATAGAAAAATATTTTTAGGCTGGATGAGTAACTGGCAATATGCAACAGTAGTACCTACTACCAACTGGCGAAGCGCTATGACATTGCCAAGGGAACTTCAACTAAAACATGCAGGCAGCGATTTGTTTATTGCATCGCAACCCGTATCGGAATTATCAGGTATTCAGTCAAAATCTATTGTAATAGAGAATTTAAAATTTGCAGATAGTTTGGATCTGTCAAAAAAAACAGGTTCAGTTAAATTCCCCTGCCGGCTTAATTTTAGTACGGAAAAATCAAGTGATTTTTCTTTGTCTTTTTCAAATGATTTGGGAGAAGCATTATTGGTAGGGTATAATAAAAAATCCAATCAGTATTTTATTGACCGGACTAAATCCGGAAAATCAGATTTTGAAAATGGCTTTGCCGCAAGGCATACGGCTCCAAGGTTTACCAACAAACCAAACATGAATATTTCTTTGGTAATTGATGTAAGTTCTATAGAATTATTTGCTGATGATGGGTTAACCACCATGACGGAAATCTTTTTCTCCACTAAACCATATAGTAAAATACTTTTGCAACGGGAGGGCAAGGCAGTTATAAAAAAGCTGGAATATATCAAATTAAAAAGCACATTGCCAAAACAATAATGCTTTCCTATAATTTTAATTAAAAGCCCACAAAATGGTATGAAAAAATTATTAAACATACTGGTTATATTGGTATTTATATCAATAAATACGGTTGCTCAAAAACCTGCAGCAACAATTCCTGAGTTTAATTTTTTTAGGCTTGATAATACCTCTTTCACTAATAAAAGACTTGAAAAAGGGAAGCTTTTATTTTTTATTTTTTTTGATACCGAGTGCGATCATTGTCAGCATGCAATAAAATACATGAATGAGCACTACACAGCATTTAATAAAACCGCTGTTTATTTAATTACACAGGATGTTAAGAGTAAAACAGACGTGTTTATGAATAAGTATGGACAAAATTTGCAAGCAAGAAAAAACATCACCATTCTACTGGATTTAAAGCTCGAATTTATACTGAAGTTCAACCCAAAAAAATATCCCTCCATGTTTTTATACTCACCAGATAAAAATCTCATTTTATATGATGATAATGAGCAAAACTTTCCAGATTTTTTGAAAAAGATAAAGAGCAATTGAGCAATTTTAATGCGGCGTTTTAAGTTTGCAGTACGCTGTGTCAATCGTTTGCAATAACTCAAAAATCCCTTTAAATACCCTGCAAATAACTAGCCATCTCCACCTGGTATTGATGTGCAACGGCAGCTGCTTCGGCTGCAAAACTTTCCGTTTCGCCTGCATAGATGATCGCTCTGCTGGCATTAACCAATAGCCCGCAATCTTTACTCATACCGTATTTGCTTACCTCAGCAAGGCTGCCGCCCTGGAAACCAACACCGGGTACCAATAAAAAATGATCGGGTACCAGTTCTCTGATATGCGTAAACTCTTCAGCTTTGGTGGCGCCTGTTACAAACATCAGGTTATTTATGGAGCCCCATTTAGCAACGGTTGTAATTACTTTTTCGTAAACAGGAATTGCATCGGCAGTCTTTAATAACTCAAAATCCGCTGCACCCTTGTTGCTGGTTAATCCCAATACAATCGTCCATTTATTGTCATATTCTAAAAAAGGGCGGATGCTGTCTTCGCCCATGTAAGGTGCAACTGTGATGGCATCAAATTGTAACGTTTCAAAAAATGCCCTTGCATATTGTGAGGAAGTATTTCCAATATCCCCTCGTTTTGCGTCAGCAATTTTCAGGTGCGTGGCAGGAATATAACCTACCGTTTCTTCCATGGCATCCCAACCTTTTGCACCTATTGCTTCATAAAAAGCGGTATTAATTTTATAGGAAACACAAAAATCTTTTGTGGCATCAATGATGGCTTTATTAAATTCAACCACCGCATTGGGCCTGTGTTGTAAATGGATGGGTATTTTAGATAAATCTGTATCCAATCCAATGCAGAGGTAGCTTTGCTGACGTTTAATTTGTTGTATTAGCTGGAGCCTTGTCATGTAAGTTTTTATTATTGGGTGCAATTTAATTATTCGTAAATAAGCAGGCTATTATGCCAGCCGGCTTTTCATTGCTGCTGCAATGGCAACGGTATGATAATCACCTTGCTTCATCAGTTCATCCACAATTTTTTGTTGTTCATCTGCTGTTTTGTTTTGGCTCAGTTTAAAAACATGATCCATGTTATCTACCTTTATATAAAAGCCTGTAATGGCTTTAACGAGCCTGTTTGTGTACTCTTCCGGAATATTTTTATAAGCCGCCGGACTTTCGGGTTCTTCATAATAATTGGTAACAGCTTCTATAGCCTCCTTTGTACCTACTTCATCTGTAAATATTATTTTCCCCTTTACCTGTACAGTCATGTAATTCCAGGTTGATGCAGTCTGCGGATCGTCATACCAGCGGGCACTTACATAGCAATGCGGACCAGCAAAAACTACCATCACCCGGTTATTTTTTAAAAATGCTTTATGATGATCGGTATTTTTCATCAGGTGGCCTTTTATCTCAAGGTTCCCGTTAATAATGTTGACTGATAACGGCACTTGTGTAACCACAGGGTAATCTTCACCCATTCCTGTTAACAGGGCAAAACTATTTGCCTGCATAAATTCAATTACCTTATTTTTATCTGGTTCCTGAAAGTAGGAAAATTTGTACATAACGATTTTGTTTGCAGGTTTGTCAGCAAAAATAATTCTATCTAAACTCGAAATATTTTTTTTGTTCTGGCGGCCGGTAAACAGAAACCAACTAATAATTTATGGGAATGAAAAAATCATTAAAATGGTTTTGCTTTCGTAAGCATTTCTCCGGGAGTATATAAAATTGAAACTTAACTTAAAAGCAATTGTATAAATAATTGCTCAATGTTGTCATAAACCATTTATTTGTACAATATTTGACTGTACATTAACTGCTTTAACTAAACCAATACCTGCTTTTGCCGATGGAATTAGCGTTTAATTTGCTCCTTATTATTTTGACAGAACTACCCATTATTGGTTTTTTCTTTCGTAAGCGTAAAAGAAAAAATGCATTGATTATTTGCCTTTTTGTAAATATTGTTACGTGGCCGGCGGTTAATATTATCCGGCTCAATACCAATCTTAACCTGGATGTTGTGCAAATATTCGTTGTAATTGCAGAAGGAATGGGCTATTGGTTTATATGCCATGTCGGATGGAAAAAAGGATTTCTAATTTCGCTGCTTGCAAACGCAGCAAGTTTTATCATTGCCAAATTTGTTTATTTACCTCCCGACTTTTTTCAAAAAAAAATTGATATTATCCGATAATACGTTTGCAATAGTCCGGCTACTAAAAAGAGTCTTAATGATAACGCTTCTATTAGGTCAGCGTATTTTTCATCCTGCGTTAGTCGCTGTTTTTCGCTTAATAGCTGCAGCTTATTAAAAGTAAGGTCCAAACATGTTCCCAGCTGCCATCCTCCAATTAAATGGCTCAATATCTTTCCCCTCGTTTACATTCCTTCAAAATAAGCCAAAACAATTATCTTTGCACCCCTGTCAATATGGCTGTACGTTTTTTTAAGCACTATAATTGAACAGTTTTTAACCACAATTATTAATTTATACACAATACCTAATAACACTCAATTTTATGCTTGGTCTTATATCAAAAATTTTTGGTGGCAATAAGAGTGAAAAGGACGTAAAAAAAATCACTCCACAGGTAGCCATAATCAACGATTTTTTTCAACAGTATCAGTCATTTGATAATGATGCACTTCGTAATAAAACGCAGGAATTTCGCCAGCGAATTCACCAGCATTTAGGCGCCATAGATGAACAGATTGCTGCTAAAAAAACAGCTGCAGATGAGTTGCCTGTTGAAGCCATCAACGAAAAAGATGTTATTTACCAGGAAGTAGATGCTTTTAAAAAAGACAGGGATAAACAAATAGAAGTGATTCTTCAACAGTTATTGCCGGAAGCGTTTGCTGCCGTAAAAGAAACTTCCAGGCGTTTTAAAGAAAATGCCACATTGGAGAGTACAGCAACAGATCTGGATAAAAAATTAGCGGTAACCAAGGGCCACATTAGCATACAGGGTGATAAATCTATCTACACCAATACATGGAAAGCGGCAGGCGGAGATGTAACCTGGAATATGGTGCATTATGATGTACAGCTAATTGGTGGTGCGGTTTTACACAGCGGTAAAATTGCTGAGATGGCAACTGGTGAAGGTAAAACCCTGGTGAGTACCTTACCTGCTTACTTAAATGCATTGGCCGGTGAGGGTGTTCATATTGTTACAGTAAACGACTACCTGGCAAGAAGGGATAGCGAATGGAACGGGCCCATCTTTGAATGGTTGGGTATTACGGTAGATTGTATCGACAAGCATGAACCCAATAGCGATGCAAGGCGCAGTGCGTATAATTCAGATATCACCTATGGTACCAACAACGAATTTGGTTTTGATTACCTGAGAGACAATATGGTACATAACCCCGATGAAATGGTGCAACGCAAACATCATTTTGCTATGGTAGATGAGGTAGATAGCGTGTTGATTGATGATGCCCGTACGCCGTTAATCATCAGCGGCCCCATTGGCCATAGCGATAATACCCAACAATTTTTTGACCTTAAACCACGGATTGAAAAACTGGTAGATGCACAGCGCAGGGCTGTCAATCAATATTTAATTGATGCAAAAAAGAAAATTGCCGAAGGCAATGATGATCCAAAAGATAGCGGTCTTTCCTTAATGAGGGCACACCGGGGTTTACCTAAAAACAGTGCGTTAATCAAATTTTTGAGCGAACCGGGTATCAGGGTAAAATTACAAAAGAGCGAAAACTTTTACCTGGCTGATCAGCAAAAAGAAATGCCCAAAGTTGATGAAGAACTGTTTTTTCATATTGATGAAAAAAATAACCAGGTAGATTTAACTGATAAGGGAATCAACCTTATTACCAAGGCTGGGGAAGATGCCGAGTTTTTTATTTTACCGGACATTGCTACCAAATTAGCTACTATTGAAAAAGGCAATTTACCTACCGAGGAAAAATTAAAGGGAAAAGAAGCTCTTTTAAGTGAATATTCTTTAAAGGCAGAAAGAATCCATACAGTACAACAGTTGTTAAAAGCCTATACCTTATTTGATAAAGATGTGGAGTATGTGGTAATGGAAGATGCGGTAAAAATTGTTGATGAACAAACAGGTCGTATTTTAGATGGACGCCGTTACAGCGACGGCCTGCACCAGGCCATTGAAGCAAAAGAAAATGTGAAGATAGAAGCCAGCACACAAACATACGCCACCGTAACGCTGCAAAATTATTTCCGTATGTACCATAAACTTTGTGGTATGACGGGTACTGCGGAAACAGAAGCTGCCGAGCTTTGGGACATTTATAAACTGGATGTGGTAACCATCCCCACCAATGTAAATGCCATCCGTAAAGATGAAGAAGATTTAGTGTACAAAACCGTAAGAGAAAAGTATGCGGCGGTTATTGATGAGATAGAGCGTTTACGCAATGCCGGCCGCCCGGTACTGGTCGGTACTACAGATGTTAAGGTTAGTGAATTGTTGGGCCGCATGCTACAGGCACGCAAAATTCCACACAATGTATTAAATGCAAAACAACATGCCCGGGAAGCACAGGTAGTGGCAGAAGCCGGTTTAACAGGCGCCATTACTATTGCTACCAATATGGCCGGCCGGGGTACAGATATTAAATTGGGGGCTGGTGTTAAAGAAGCCGGTGGTTTGGCAATTGTTGGTACAGAAAGGCACGAAAGCAGGCGTGTAGACAGGCAGTTGCGTGGACGTGCAGGACGACAGGGAGATCCCGGTACCACACAGTTTTTTGTAAGCCTGGAAGATGATCTGATGCGTATGTTTGGCAGTGAACGTATTGCCTCACTCATGGACAGAATGGGCTACAAGGAAGGGGAAGTGATACAACACAGCATGATCTCCAAATCAATTGAAAGGGCACAGAAAAAAGTAGAAGAAAACAACTTTGGTATCCGTAAGCGGCTGTTGGAATATGATGATGTAATGAACAAGCAACGGAATGTGGTGTATGGCAAACGCAACCATGCTTTGTTTGGAGAAAGACTGGCGCTGGATTTAGACAATGCTTTTTATTCAGTTGCCGATGGCCTGGTAAATTCTTTTAAAGAAACCAACGATCTGGAGGGTTTAAAATTAGCCGCCATTGTAAACTTTGGTATTGATACCAGCATTTTGCAGGAAGAATTGGAAAAGGGCGTTGCAAACCAGGTTGCTGAAAAATTGTACCTGGAAGGAAAGGAAAATTACAACCGCAAAGTAAGGGAAATGGCGAAAAATACTTTTCCCATTATTAAAAATATTCGCAAGGAACAAGGAAGTCATATCGAAAATGTGGCAGTACCGTTTACGGATGGCCGCAAAGTTATTCAGGCATTGGCCAATCTCGACAAAACCATTGCTACCGAAGGCAGCGAACTGATGAACGCTCTGGAACGAAGTATCACCCTGGCTTTGATTGATGATGCATGGAAAGAACATTTACGTGCCATGGACGATTTGCGACACAGTGTACAAACCGCTGGCTACGAACAAAAAGATCCGTTGGTAATTTATAAGATAGAAGCCTTTAGTGCCTTTAAGCAAATGGACGACCAGGTAAACAAGGATATTGTAAGTTTCCTCTGCCATTGCGGTATACCCATGGAGCAGTCCAACGCTGCCAAAATAAAAGAGGGCCGTGAAGAAAAAACTGACATGAGCAAAATGCGCCAGCGCCGGGAAGAATTTGCCAGCAGCAGAACCGGCGGTCAGGATTATTCGAGCCAGGAAAATGACTACATCGATCCATCTTCCCAATCAAAACAGGAGCCCATTAGGGTTGAGCCAAAAATTGGTCGCAACGATGCCTGCCCCTGTGGAAGTGGAAAAAAATACAAAGCCTGTCACGGCAGAGACGCTTAATTTTTAATTAAAATAATCAACTGCGCCATTCGTGAAAATGAATGGCGTTTTTTTTTAAAGGTATTTACCAAAGCCTGCTCATGGCGCCTTTGACGGAATTTCAGGTGAAATGGTATGGTCTTAAATTACTGGCGGGTTAATGAAAGTTATTAAATGGGAAGTATGGCCGGCATACTCTTTATCGTCCTCATAAAAAAGGCGTTAAGAAAATTTGAATGATTGTCGTTAAGAAATGAAATTGGTGTTACCAATGACAGGATTTGCTATTAGCTCGTAAGTTGCACTCCTGTTGGTAAATATTTTGCAGCTTGAGCTAATTTCATTTTAGACAAACATTCAAATTTTTAGTCTTTTTTATGAAGACTTGATTTTTCTTGTTACTTCTTTGCATCAAGGCAAAGAAGTAAATGAAGTCTATCTAATCTGGTTCTGCGTTTTCGACCAAATTAATTATTCTATAAATTATTATTTAAAACAATTTCAATCTTTCCAACCGAATTTTACCAAATGAACCAGCGTCAGTTATTTTTGAATCATGTAGGCCAAACTTCCGATGCACCATTGGCTTTAGAAATTGTAAAAGCCAGGGGTAGCCGTTTGTGGGACGTAGCGGGTAAAGAGTACATTGATCTTATCGGCGGTATCAGTGTTTGTAATGTGGGGCATTGCCATCCCAAAGTGGTAGATGCAGTGCAAAAGCAGGCGGCCGAATACATGCACATCATGGTGTATGGGGAATTGCTGGTAACTCCACAGGTAGCGTATGCAAAAAAACTGGTTGATCATTTGCCAGCATCACTTAATTCCGTTTTTTATACAGCAAGTGGCAGCGAAGCTACAGAAGGCGCTATGAAGCTGGCTAAACGGGCAACCAACCGAACACAAATCATTGGGTTTAAAAACAGCTACCATGGCAGCACACAGGGGGCATTAAGTATAATGGGCAGCGAGTATTGGAAGAATGCTTTTCGCCCACTATTGCCAGATACCCTGCAACTGGAGTACAATTCCTTTGACGATTTACAATATATCACCGAGCAAACAGCCTGTGTTGTTGCAGAGACCATTCAAGCTGAGGCCGGCGTTTTGAAACCACAAAACGGATGGCTGCTGGCGTTGCGTAACCGCTGCACCGCCACTGGTACGTTATTAGTGCTGGATGAAATACAATGTGGCTTTGGACGTAATGGTACACTTTGGGCCTTTCAACAATTTGATGTTGTGCCCGATATCCTGTTGTTAGGCAAAGCCCTCGGCGGTGGAATGCCATTGGGCGCTTTTGTTGCAGACAAAAAATTGATGGATCTGTTCACCTATAATCCCGTGCTGGGGCATATCAACACATTTGGTGGACATCCGGTAAGTTGTGCTGCGGGGCTTGCTGCTTTTAATATATTAACAGAGGAAAATCTATTATCAGCCATAAAAGAAAAGGAAGCGTTGTTTCTTTACTTGCTGCAACATCCGGTAATAAAAGCGGTAAGAAGTTGCGGCCTGATGATAGCAGTTGAATTTGATAGTTTTGAAACCAACAAGAAAATAATTGACATATTAGTTGATGTAAACCCAGGCAATACAGGTGTGTTTACTGATTGGTTTTTATTTGCCAGCAATTGTCTTCGAATAGTGCCGCCGTTGGTAATTAGTAATGAAGAAATTTCCCTTGCATGTAAAAGCATCATTAGAGCATTGGATCGTTTTAAGGGCTAATTGTTGCTTAATTATTACAACCTCTGGTAAATTGATTTTAAAAATTCTCCATCAAGCCTTATCTAATCCCATCATATGTAGCTTGTTCATCCTAAATATATTCCGTTTATAAAATTATCTTCAATTTTTTGGAATAAATCCATAAACTGGACAATTAATGCAATGTTGCAACGTTACTAGCTGATATATCCTAATTCAATATCCAGTTAATAACTATTATGGGACCTTATAAAATTTTTATTGTAGAAGATGACCCATGGTATGGGGAAATCTTAGAATACCATCTTTCCCTTAACGAAGATTATGCAATTACCCGGTTCGAAACCGGTAGTCAATGCCTTGCGAACCTGCATAAGAAGCCCGACCTGATCTCTATTGATTTTTCTCTTCCCGATTTTACCGGCGACAAACTATATCAAAAAATTAAGGATGTAGATGACACTATTCCGGTAATTGTTATCAGTGGACAGGAGGAAATTTCCGTAGCAGTAAAAATGCTGAAGATGGGCGTTACGGATTACATCATCAAGGATGAAAATACCAAGGATATACTTTGGAATGCGGTAATTAATATCCGCAAAATGGGCAACCTTAAAAAACAGGTTGAGCAACTAAAAGAAGAGCTAGGACAAAAATTTTCTTTTGAAAAAAGTATCAAAGGCCAAAGTCCAGCTTTACAGAAAATATTTGGGTTGATGGAAAAGGCAACCAAAACAAATATCAACGTTTCTATAACGGGCGAAACCGGCACGGGTAAAGAAGTAGTTTCCAAAGGCATTCATTACAGTAGCGATAGAAGGAAAAAATCTTTTGTAGCGGTCAACATGGCTGCTATTCCTAAAGAACTGGTAGAAAGTGAATTATTTGGTCATGAAAAAGGCGCTTTTACCGGTGCTGTTGCCAGGAAGGCCGGCAAGTTTGAAGAAGCCAACGGTGGTACTATATTCTTAGATGAAATAGCGGAGCTGGACCTAAGTCTGCAAAGTAAAATTTTAAGGGTCTTACAGGAAAGAGAGATAGTTAGAGTGGGCGGAAATGAAAAAGTTAAATTGGATATTAGGCTGATTGTTGCAACACACCGAAACCTGGCCGAAGAAGTGAAGAAAGGAAATTTTAGAGAAGATTTATACTACAGAATTATTGGTTTGCCAATAGAATTGCCGCCTTTGAGAGACAGGGGTAGTGATGTGTTGATACTGGCAAAATTTTTTGCAGATGAATTTGCAAAAGATAATAAACTTCCTGCTATTAACATAGCATCCGATGCAAAGGATAAATTAATGCGGTATCATTTTCCGGGTAACATTCGTGAGCTGAAAGCTATGATGGAACTGGCTTGTGTTATGTGCAACGATAATGAAATAAGAGCAGAAGATATTTCCTATACTTCCACCAAGGCAGATGAAGTATTTACGCTTGAACAAAAAACATTGCGCCAATATACCTGTGATATCATCAAACATTTTTTACATAAATATGATGATGATGTGATGATGGTAGCCGAAAAATTAGATATCGGAAAGTCTACCATTTATAAAATGATTCAACAGCGGGAGATCGTTATTTAATACCAATCGATATGTATGATTATTTAACCATGGCCAGGAAAAAATCACGGAAGAGCGACTTTCTTTTCATTCATATCAAGGTTTATTTAGTCAGAATCTTTCAGTTTTTCATAAGCAAAAAAAGCTTAATTATCAGTGCATCCAATTCGTTACCTAACACCTAATATTCAAAGTAAGTTTTTAAAAAATATGAAAACAAATACTTTCACATTTGACAGCAAACAATTTGAAAAGATTTCACCTTTTTATATGTTGCTTGATGAAAACCTTACGATAGTTTCTTTCGGTAAGTCGGCGGCCAAACTATTTATGCTGGATGGCACACAATGTTTTTATTCACTTTTTAAAATTGTATTACCTGCGAATGTTGAAACTTCATTTGAAACTATAAAACAACTAAAAGATGAAGTAGTTTTTTTAAAAACCACCAAAAATATAAATGTAACCTTAAGAGGAAATTTTGAATGGCTGGAAGACAGAGACAAATTTTTGTTTATTAGTTCTCCATGGTTTGGTTCAGTAGATAATACAGCGGAAAATAATTTGAACCTGCATGATTTACCGCAGCATGATTCTGTAGAGGATTTACTGAATATGCTAAAAACGCATGAAATTACTGCAAGGGAATTAAAGGATTTGCTTACAACAATCAACAATCAAAAACATAAATTTAAAAAAGACCAGGAAGAGTTAAAACGACTTTCGCTGGTAGCTAGTTTAAACGAAAGCGGCGTATTATTTACAGATTCAAAAGGCCTTATAGTATGGTGTAACGAGGGTTTTGTACAGCTTACAGGTTACACGGTACAAGAAGTAATTGGCAAAACGCCTTTGGAGCTTTTCACAGGCCCGCTGAGTAGCATTAAAGGGATAAGGGAAATGCTCGATGCCTTTACCTCAGGCAGAAATTTTATTGTAGAAGATAAACACTACCGCAAGGACGGCAGTAGTTTTTGGGGCCGAACCAGGAGCCAGTCTATAATGGATGATAGTGGAAATGTTATGCAATATTTTGCCATCATGGATGATATAACGGTGGAAAAAGAGCAGGAAGAAATTTTGAAACAGTATGAAAAAAATTTCAGGAATGCGCTTGAAAAAATTGGCGATAATGTATGGGAGTATGATTTTCGTACAGGTAAAACATTTTTCTCCAGATCTGCCAATAATTTTTTTGAACATACCAATAATAAAAATATAGATGCCTATACTTTGTGGAGGCAGATTGTGCATAAAGAAGATGTAGATATCCTGATAGAAAATGACAGTAAAGTAAGCAAGGGAGTGATAGATCATTTTACACTGGAGTATCGTATTGTTGATAAAGACCAGCATATTCGCTGGATATTAGACAGGGGAGTTGTAATTGAAAAAGACGCCAACGGCTTGCCACAAAAAATAATTGGTACGCATACAGATATTACTGCCATCAAACTTACAGAAGCTGCTCTGCACGAAAGTGAACAACGTTGGCAATTTGCATTAGAGGGTTCTGGTGATGGCATATGGGATTGGAAAACTACGCAGGATATCGTTTATTTTTCTAAGCCATGGAAAAAAATGCTGGGATATGCTCCAGATGATATTGGTGAAAATATAACTGAATGGCAAAAGCGCATTCATCCGGAAGATGCACCTTTTATGCAGGAAGCATTGCTAAAATACCTTAGCGGCGAACTGCCTGCATTTCACAGCGAGCACAGAATGCTTTGTAAAGACGGCACCTACAAATGGGTTTTATCACGAGGTATGATTACAAATCGTACCACAGATAATAAGCCCACCCGCATGATTGGTACGCAAACCGATATCAACCATATAAAACAAACTGAAGTAGAACTCTCTCAACGGGTTAACCAGTTTCAGGGCTTGTCAGAAAATATTCCGGGCGTAATTTTTGAATATGAATCCAAGCCAGATGGTAGTCATCTATACCGTTATTTAAGTCCTGCAATTGTAAAAATATTCGGTATTAACCCACGTAGTATTTTTAAACTAACGCAATTTATTCATCCCAACGACCTGGACGAAATGGAGGCTACTTTGGCAAAAGCTGCGGATACGTTGGCTCCTTTTTACCTGGAGTCAAGGTTAATATTGCCCGGAAGAGGCATTGTGTGGCGGTCCATCAGTTGTTCATTTTCTTATAAAACTGCAACGGGTGGTAAAGTATTTACAGGCCTGATGCTGGATATCTCTGAAAGGAAAAAAGCAGATGAAAAACTAAACGAATCCGAAAACAGACTGGCATCGCTGATAGCTAATTTGCAAACAGGTATTTTGATGGAAGACGAAAATCATCAGATTGTTTTAACGAATGAATTGTTCTGCAAAATGTTTGGCCTAAACAGCAACCAGGATGAAATCCGGGGAATGGATTACACAGAGATTATTGAGCAGGTGAAGCATTTATTTATAGACCCTGAATATTTTGCCGAGCGGGTAGTTACCTTACTTGAATTTCAACAACTAACGGTAAATGATATCTGGGAGCTAAAAGATGGCCGGGTTTTTAGTCTTGATTTTATACCTATCTACAACAATGAAGTTTACAAGGGACATTTGTGGAAATATACAGATGTTACGGCAGAGAGTACTGCTGTAAACGCATTGAGAATTAGTGAAGAAAAATACCGCAGTATTATCGCCAATATGAATCTTGGCTTGCTGGAAATAGATACCGAAGAAAATATATTATTTGCCAACCAATGCTTCTGCGATATGTGCGGCTTTGAGCTGGATGAGTTAATTGGCAGCAGGGCCGCCAAGCTCTTTTTGAAAGGCGAAAATATTGAGTTGATGGAACGTAAGAATGAGGAGCGTAAAAGGAAGACTTCGGATGCTTACGAAATAGTGGTGAAAAATAAAAGAGGCCAGGTTAGGTGGTGGCTTATAAGTGGAGCACCAAGGCACAATGAAAATGGCGAACTGGTTGGTTCTATTGGGATTCACCTGGATATTACAGCTCAAAAAGAATTAGAATACGAACTAACTATTGCAAGAGAACAAGCAGAGCAATCTACAAGAAGTAAAGAAGTTTTCCTGGCAAATATGAGCCACGAAATACGCACGCCGATGAATGCAATTCTCGGCATGAGTAACCAGTTGTCAAAAACTACTTTAAACAATAAACAACAATTCTATTTAGATACCATCAACTCTGCCTCTGAAAATCTGTTGGTAATTATCAACGATATATTAGACCTGTCTAAGATTGAGGCAGGTAAATTGAGTCTGGAAAAAATAGCATTTGAACCACTGGAAGTTATTAAAAGAGCCATGCAGGTATTTTTGCACAAAGCAGAAGAAAAAGGTCTTGTGTTAACCAATTCTACTTTCGATGAACAGGTATCTCCTGTATTAATAGGTGATCCGTACCGGCTTAACCAGGTGTTCCTTAACATTATAAGTAATGCCATTAAGTTTACAGAAAGAGGAGGGGTTGATATTGCTGTAAATGTAATTACCAACATGTGGGACGACCAACTGTTAAGGGTTACAATAAAAGATACCGGAATAGGAATGGATGAACCATTTGTAAAAAGCCTATTTGAAAAATTTTCGCAGGAGGATGCTTCCGTTACAAGGCAGTACGGCGGTACGGGCCTTGGCATGAGCATTTGTAAAGAATTGATAGAACTGATGGGTGGCACCATTAGGGCATCCAGTACAAAAGGAGTAGGTACAAGTGTTATATTTGAAATTACTTTCCCTAAAGGAATGGCGGCAGATTTGCCTTCGAAAGAAACTTTTGTAGCCAATGAAAGTATGCTGGCTGGTAAAAAGATACTGGTGGTGGATGATAATGAAATGAACAGGCTGGTAGCAACTACAATTTTAAATAATTACGGTGCCGAAACGGTGGAAGCCAGCAATGGCCAGGAGTCCGTAGAATACCTGATGACAAATTTAGTAGACCTTGTTTTAATGGACATACAAATGCCGGTAATGAATGGGTTTGAAGCTACTAATATCATCCGCAACGTCATTAGCAAAACCATGCCCATTATTGCACTTACGGCCAATGCTATTAAAGGCGATAATGAGAAATGCCTTGAAGCTGGCATGAATGATTATATGTCGAAGCCTTTTAAAGAGGAAGATTTATTAAGGAAAATTGCTACCAGTTTACTGGCAGAATTACCAAAAAATGCCATTGCAGTTAATAAACCAGTAGAACGACCGGTAAGTTATTATGATATCTCAGAAATTAAAATCATCAGCAGGGGCAACGAAGAATTTGTAAAGAAAATGCTTAAAATGTTTATAGATCAAACCCCTGGTCACCTCTCAGAAATGCGCTCAAAGTTGCAGTCAAATCAACTGACAGTTGTAGGAGAAATTGCCCATCGTATAAAACCCACCATCGATAATATGGGTATTGTTACGCTTAAAGCAACCATCAGGGAAATTGAAAAGATTGGTAAAAGTGGTGCAGACAACGGAGCGTTACAGGGCCTGATGGAAAAAGTTGAAACGGATATTTCATTTGCAATTGAAGCCATCAAAAGCGATTATCAGCTTGCCTGATCATGGAATAAGTTGTATGGGTTAAGTTGATAAGCTTGTTTACTTTGATAGAGTAGTTTTAATAAAAAAGAAGTCACCCGATAAGTGACTTCTTTTTATGTGCGGCAAAGGAGACTCGAACTCCCATGCCCTTTCAGGCGCTACCACCTCAAGGTAGTGCGTCTACCAATTTCGCCATCGCCGCAATTCTTTTTGGTAAATTTATTGAGGTGTGCAAATGTAAAATAATTTTATTCAACCTGTGTGGTTAAAAAAGCATTTCGGAAAAAAGATATTTTTTAAGCCTGCTTTATTTTTTCAGAATTATTCTAAAAGTTGTTCCTTTTCCTGCTTCCGTATTTTTTACGAACAGTTCACCTTTGTGATATTGTTCAATAATTCTTTTTGATAAGCTCAGGCCTAGTCCCCAGCCTCTTTTCTTTGTGGTAAATCCAGGTTTAAATACATTGCTGATATTTTTATTGCTGATGCCTTTACCGGTATCTGCAACATCAATAATTATCTGGGCTGGTTCGTCTTTTATATATATGCTGATGTTGCCTTTTCCTTCCATGGAATCCAATGCATTCTTTAATAAATTTTCAATCACCCAGTCAAAAAGTGGCCCATTAATTATTCCGGTTATCTCATCCTGGCCATAGCTGTTAAGTGCAAAATTTACTTTTTCCGGTGCCCGTCTTTTTATGTAGGCCACCATGCTGGCTATTTGTGCAACAATATTATTGGGCTCCAGTTGCGGCGTGCTGCCAATTTTGCTAAACCGGTCACTCACTAGTTTTAGCCTGTCCACATCCTTACTCATTTCATGCATTATTTTTTCGTTGCCTCCTTTTTCATTCAATAATTCTATCCATCCTTGTAAAGAAGAAAGCGGCGTGCCTAGCTGGTGAGCAGTTTCTTTGGCCATGCCCGCCCACACCTGGTTTTGGGTCGATTTGTTTCGGGTGGAGATGGTAATTAATGTGATGATAATAAAAAGCGCAACGATAAATAACTGGATCAAAGGATAGTACCTTACTTCCTGCAATAGTTTTGAATCACCATAATAATATTTATTAATAATTAGTGGATCACTGCTAATTTCTATTCTTATTTCTTCATGCAATTGCTTAAAATCCTGCACTTTTTGCCGGAGATAGCTGCTGTCTTTTTTGATGGCGTTGGTATCCAGGTTCAATCCTTCTCCCGAAGGGTTGTCCCGTTCGTCAGTTTCAATTATCGGGATGTCGGTATTGTGAGAAGTAATAGTGGTCGTAAGGTCCAGTGCCGATTTATCGGTGGTGGCAATCCTTGTTTTTAAGGATTGAACCCATACTTCCACTTTTTCCCGTTCGTCGTGGGCAATTTTTTTTGCCAGGTAGTTAGAATAAAAAATGGTGCCGGATACAATGGCTATGGCAATAATTCCCAGCCCGGTGCGCCAGTTAAACAGGTGCGTAAACATGCAATAAAAATAAACAAATAATGCTGCCGCCAATACTTTTATTGGATAATAAACAATGGTCGAATACTCTTTGTCGGCCTCATAAAAAAGCCGTTAAGAAAATTTGAAAGTTTGGCGTTAAAAAATGAAATTGTTGATACAGATTTCCGGCACTGCAAGTTGCCTGTAGGTTGCATTATAGCTAGGCTAAATACTGAAGTTCGAGCTAATTTCATTTTAGCCAGACATTCAAATTTTTAGTCTTTTTTATGAAGCCTAGATCTTTCTTGTTACTTCTTTGCATCATGGCAAAGAAGTAAATGAAGTCTATCTCATATAGTTAAGCTTTTGCAGCCGGGCTTAATTTTTCTTTACTTTTAACAAAACCCGCTGCCAAAAAAAGATTTAAACTATGTTTGTACGATTATCAATTTTTTTTTACAGTTTTATTAAATGGCATTAGCATCAGCATACAATTCCGGTACGTTTTTATCAGGTACTGCAACAGGCAGGCAATCGTTTCCGCTGGTAGCAATTGTAATTTTAAATTGGAATGGTAAAAAATTCCTGCAACAATTTCTTCCTGCACTATTGGCGTCTACTTATCCCAACAAAAAAATTATCATAGCCGACAATGCCAGCACAGATGGTTCCGTAGAATTTTTGCGGCGATTATTTCCAACGATAGAAATAATGTTAAATACCTCCAATGAGGGATTTGCCAAAGGCTATAATACCGCTTTAAAAAAAGTAGAGAGTGATTACTATGTATTGCTCAATAGTG
Organism: Chitinophagaceae bacterium; assembly: GCA_025360525.1. GTDB lineage: Bacteria > Bacteroidota > Bacteroidia > Chitinophagales > Chitinophagaceae > Ferruginibacter. The sequence goes on from JANYCA010000064.1 coordinate 28,685, forward strand.
ATGTTGAAGTAACCCCGGGCTGGATAGAACCGATTATTGAGTTGATGGAGGCAGATGCTTCCATAGCAGCGTGTCAACCTAAAATCAGGTCGTACAACGATAAGCTGCGGTTTGAATATGCCGGTGCAAGTGGCGGCTGGCTCGATGGATTGGGATACCCTTTTTCAAGAGGCAGAATATTTGATTATGTGGAAGAAGATCATGGACAATTTGATGATGCTGCAGTTTGTTTTTGGGCCAGTGGCGCAGCACTTTTTATTAGGGCTGCCATTTATCATAAGGCGGGTGGGCTGGATGAATATTTTTTTGCACATCAGGAAGAAATTGATTTATGCTGGCGACTGCAATTAGCCGGCTATAAAATATATGTTCAGCCAAAATCAATTGTATATCATATTGGCGGTGGAACTTTGCCCAAAGAAAATAACCTGAAAGTATTTTTAAATTTTAGGAACAACCTGATTATGCTGGCAAAAAATTTCCCACTTGCCACAACTTTATACAAAATCCCCCTCCGTATGTTGCTGGATGCCATTGCAGCATGGAAAGGTTTACTAAGTGGAAGCGGGGGATATTTTATTGCTATTTTTAGAGCCCATCTGCACTTTTTAAATTGGCTTTTATTGCACCAGAGCAAGTCGGTATTCCCTGTTGCAAAAAGGGGAGTGCTGCATGGTTATTATGAGGGTTCCGCCGTGTGGCAACATTTTGTAAAAAAGAAAACCCGCTTTTCAGAAATTATTAACGGCAAATAATTTTTTTTACATCACTTGCCCTATTTTTGCACTGAAAATTTACCTGTATGCAACCAGAATTTATAGATAATAAGCACAAAGATTTTGCACATAACTGGGTTACGTTATCCCGTTTTCTTTTTTTCTGCCAGATATTTTTGTTGGCTGCATTTATTTTAGGCGGTTGCTATGGTATGTACACACACCGCTACAAGGGAAAGCCACAAGTTGCGGTACCAGAAAATACCCTGTATAACCCGGTGTATAAATAAAAAATTTTGTAGTATAGATACAACCCCTATTTTTGCAGTCCGAAAAAAACGGGAACAGTTCTTAAACAAGTTGAATTAATACCTCAACAACAAGCGGAAGTAGCTCATTTGGTAGAGCACGACCTTGCCAAGGTCGGGGTGGCCGGTTCGAGCCCGGTCTTCCGCTCAAGACTTTAGTCCCCCGCTTTTTCGGGGGATTTTTTTTCAAACAAAGTGTCACCCGGGTGGTGGAACTGGTAGACACGCAGGACTTAAAATCCTGTTCGCTGTAAGGCGAGTGACGGTTCAATTCCGTTCCCGGGTACAAAAAAGCAGCGATCGCTGCTTTTTTTATTTGAATGCTGTCCAAAGCAAGAATACCCGCTGAAAAACATTTAATTTATAGAGTGGGAGAAGTTGATGGAAGGCTTCAAGCGTAACTAAACGTACTATAGTTTTTATCCTACATACTTATCCATTTCAATTCTGTAAAATATAAAATAAAATCTCTCTTTATTGAATCAACTTCAAAATTCAGCTTTGGATATTTTAGTAGGACATCAAAAGATCGTATTATTTCATAAGCTAAATTTTGTTTTTTTTCTTGGTCTGAATAGCTGACAAAATCTAAATAGTTCAAGATTATATTCCAGTTTAATCTGTTTTGTAAGTTAGAGTATTGGCATATTTGCTTAACGCTTTTATCTAAGCAAACTATTGTGAAAACAATATTTGTAGAAATATTTCCGTAATGTCGGTTAGAAAAAAAATCACTCAAATAAAGCTCACTTGTTAGTTTTGATAAACCTGTTTCATGGCTATATTCTGCACTATACCTGATATTCATATTCGTTTTTTTTCTTTTTAAGGTTTGAAAATAGTTTATTACCCGGCGGCCTTCTTTCTTTAATTGTTGATAGTGCATAATTTTTTTTCCGCTCTGAGTCTCTCTAAATCTAAAGTTCCAAGCCGAGTCTCCACGATTAGACTTGCAGCAAAGCCGAGGCACTCGGCGCTATTCAGGAAAACTGTTCAAATCTAATTCATCCGTTTCCCGAAAATTCAAACACCGAGTAAATATCTTGCTCGTTACAAATAAAAAACTCTGAAGAGCTATGTTAATACTGAAGTAATACTATACTTATTTATGAGTTAAGTTCTCTTAAATTTGTAAGATGATTGTACTACACATTTAAAATAGGCACCCAACACGCATTTGCCACTAAATAATTTATACAATGAAAATATTAATAGACATACCCGACAATAAAGCAGCTTCGCTAATGGATGTATTGAATAGTATTTCTTATGTAAAGGCTAAACCTCTTACTGATGCAAAAGCGGTGCTAATGAAAGAAATAAGAGAAGCTGTTGAAGAAATGAAATTGATTAGGGCTGGTAAAAAGAAAGCTCGTAACGCAGAAGATTTTTTAAATGAGCTATAAAGTAAAAACGACAAATGTTTTTGAAAAGCAAGCCAAAAGGCTCATTAAAAAATATGTATCGCTAAAAGCAGAACTTTTACATTTGGTAAAGGAGCTAAAAGAAAATCCTGAACAAGGTACGTTTATTGGCAAAAGTTGTTTTAAAATCCGGATTGCCATCGCTTCTAAAGGCAAGGGTAAAAGCGGTGGTGCAAGAATTATTGCAAACGCTGTTATTGGTCTTCCTAATATGATTTTAAAAGAACGAAGCTATCCCGGTAGGCCGCTGTTGTGTCATTTGACCAACAGCCGAAGCCAGGCTTTTAAAAGTGGTTTGCATTAATAAAGGATTTACGATTTTGGAATACTTACGCATTGTTATTGTCGGAAGCACACTCTTTTTTAAACTAAGTGTAAGCTGGTAATACCTTCTGCCGTTGGTTAAAAGACACAACGGCGGCTCACGGGGGTAGTTAGGTTATTTGGGTTATTGGGGGAAGACCAACAAGGGCAAAATGTGGTACGATTGCGATAGTGTTGGTAAAACCTGTGATAGCCTTACCTATTTCCGCTCGGACTCTCCAATCAAAAAAATTCCCACACAAAAAATTAAAGGTTCCCCAGGCGGGTTTCCGTGCTGTGGGCAACGTGTTTTGCAGAACCCGCCGCTATCCAGCGGGGTGCTTGAATTAATCAATTTAAATAGTTTTCCTTGATAGCGCCAAGTCCCACGGCTTTGCTGCAAAGCCAATCGTGGAGACTCGGCTGGGAACTTTTAAATTTGGAAGAGACTCGGAGCGGAATTGAGTCAGTTCTTCATGCTATACCTTACAGGCTTCTCTGTAAATAATACTACCCGCTTGCACTCCTAAAAACTTTCTTTGCAAATACCTTATTCTTTTAGTGTAATTTGAATTTCTAATAAATAAGGATTGTAAATCCTAAAACTTTTACCATGAAATTATGCTATTGTTTACTGACCTTACTGGTATTGAGTACAACGACTTCTTGCCAGCAGAATGCTGACAAAGAAGGATGGAAAACCTTGTTTAATGGTAAGGATATTAAAGACTGGGTTCCCAAAATTAATCATCATGAGGTGGGAGAAAATTATGGTAATACTTTTAGGGTAGAGGATGGTATCATAAAAGTACGGTACAATCAATATGATGTATTTAATGAACAGTTTGGGCACCTGTATTACAAGCAACCCTTCTCGTATTATCACCTTGTATTTGAATATCGAATTGTGGGGGAGTGGAGAAAAGATGCCCCGGATTACACGATAAAAAATAGTGGTGTTATGTTTCATTCACAAGACCCGAAAACAATGCCTCGTGACCAAAACTGGCCAATCTCCATTGAGTTTCAATTACTCTCAGGCATGGGTGATGGCGTGGCAAGGCCAACCGGTAACATGTGCTCACCGGGCACTGACGTTGTATTCCAGGGCAAAATAGATTCCCGGCATTGTATTCCGTCCAGCTCTAAAACATACGATGGAGATCAATGGGTAAAAGGCGAGATAATTGTTTTGGGCGATTCTTTAATTACGCATATTATCAACGGCGACACTGTTTTACAATATTCCAAACCACAAATTGGTGGTGGAGTAGTGGCTAATTACGACCCTGCCATAAAGCAGGATGGCAAACCGTTAAAGGAAGGATTTATTGCCTTGCAAAGTGAAGGTCAGCCGGTTGATTTTAGGAACATAAAAATCCTTAACCTGAAACCGAAATCAAAAAAATAAAATTTCCGGTTATATTTTAAGATGGCTTTATTGAATGCTGCAAAAAATCATTCTATTAAAATAAAATCAATGAAAAATTCTAGCCGCAGGCAATTTATACAGTCCTCTGCCGTGTTGGTGGCAACTGCAATTGCAGGTTCTTCATTTACTATAAAAAAGAAAGCGCTGCTGTTGTCATTTTCTACCCTTGGTTGCCCCGATTGGGACTTAGACCAGGTTCTTTCTTTTGCGGTGCAATATGGTTATAAGGGGATTGAATTTCGTGGATTGAAACGGCAACTGGATATTTTAAAATGCCCGGAATTCAGCAGTGCTTCCAATACAGCGGCCACATTGCAAAAAATGAAATCGGCCGGGTTACAGGTTGTTAACCTTGGCTCATCGGCTACACTACATTTTGCCGAAGGCGCCGAAAGGCAAAAAAACCTGGACGATGGAAAAAAATACATTGACCTGGCGCAACAACTGCAGTGCCCGTTTATCCGGGTATTTCCCAATAACTTCCCTAAAGAGCAGGATAAAAAAGCTACGATCGACCTCATTATAAAAGGATTACTGGAGCTTGCCGACCATGCAAAAGGAACTGCTGTAAGTGTGTTGATAGAATCTCATGGAGACCTTGTAAAAATAGCCGATTTGCTTACAGTAATGCAGGCTGCTGACCATCCGCAGGTGGGTATGATTTGGGACGTTACCAACATGTGGACCGCTACCAGGGAGTCGCCATTATTAGCGTATCAGCAATTAAAAAAGTACATACGCCATACACATGTTAAGGATGCAAAAATGGTGGATGGTAAATTAGCGTACACTTTATTAGGAAAGGGAGAAGTACCCATTTTTGAAGCGGTAGATGAATTATTTAAAAGAGGTTACAAGGGATATTATAGTTTTGAGTGGGAGAAGCTTTGGCACCCGGAAATTGCGGAGCCGGAAATAGCGCTTGCTGATTATCCCAAAGCAATGCAGCAACATTTTTCATTTTAAAAACCACAGCGCTAACGTATCGGTTAAAGCTGTTGCATTTTTTTTCAATAGAGATAAAATGTTCAAGAGTGC
>JANYCA010000084.1 GCA_025360525.1 Chitinophagaceae bacterium
GGGTCCCATTCAAAAATAGTACCGGTACTATTTGCATTACTTCCTCCTAAAGTAGTTCCATAAAACTTACCGTCCTTTAGGGTTAATGATTCCGAGGGGTAAAATCCAATACTCTCATCAAAATCTATTTTTTTTGTATAAATATTTGTGACAGGGTCCCACTCAAAAATTACTCCGTACCCATAATAGGGGAAAATACCTGTTCCATTAATGCCCCCATATTGCGTTGTACCATAGAACTTACTACCGCTTTCGGCTAAAGACGCCGTGGGCTGCCTCCCATTGCTACCAATAAAATCTATTCTTTTTGTATAGCCATTTGTAATGGGGTTCCATTGAAAGATGACACCATAACCATTTGCTCCGCCACCTGCCGTAATACCATACAACTGTACCTGTGAATAGCAACAAATTACAACAAAGCAACCAGAGATTGTAAGTATTATTTTTTTCATTTTCATTAAATTTTATTCCTGTACTAATTGTTTGATGTGTGAAATATTCAATTTTTCATTTGGAAATTTTCAATATCATTTGTTTCAGTTCCTCCACCTGTTGTTTCAGTATCTCAATTTGTTGCTGCTGATCCTGTGCTGTTTTAACAAGGGGTGGAATAAAGTTGCTGTACCGCAACGCATAGGGGCCACCGTTGGCAACACCCGAGTTGTCTACAATGGCATTAATGTAAGCGCAACCTTTTCCTGCCGCCAGTACATCCTGCGCAACAAAACCCAGTTGTGGTGCACCCGGCTGACTCTTATAATTATATGCCACCGGTTGCAGCTTCATAATAAAATCCAGCCCCAATGAGCTTGGTTCAATATTGGTCTTTAATTTTACATCGCTGTAAGTGCTCCAGGCTGCATAACCACCAATGGAGGTAACCGCCGTGTTGCCTATTACTACTTTATTGCTGGCATCTACTGTAGCATGATAGCCAATAACCGTAACATTACTAACAGCATGAGCACCACCTACATCTGCTGAATCGCCAATGGCTGTATTGCCATAACCTGCATCGCTGTTTAATAATGCATCTGTACCAACGGCAGTGTTACCATAGGTTAAGCTGTAGGATAATGCGCCGACACCCACAGCTGTATTGTTACTCCCGTTTATATTGGCAAGCAAAGCTACCTGGCCAACAGCAGTATTATTACTACCAGTTGTAATTCTTGCTAAACTAGAATTACCTACTGCTGTATTTTTAACGCCAGTTGTATTATTAAGTAATGCAAAAGCACCCAGTCCAGTGTTTTGAGATCCTGTTGTATTTGAGTCCAAAGAACGGCCACCTATTGCGGTGTTGCCCGAACCTGTAGTGTTATTGTATAATGATTGATATCCGACTGCTGTATTGCTACTGGCGGTACTGTTGTTATATAAAGCACTATCGCCAATGGCTGTATTGCGGAGGCCGGTAGTGTTTTTATACATGGCGCTATAGCCTATTGCTGTGTTATTTCCTACAATGTTGTTTAATAAAGAGTTGGTACCCAGAGAAGTATTATTGCTGCCTAAATAATTTGAAAAAAGGGCTTTGCTTCCTAGTGCAGTATTGTTACTTGCAATTACATTTACATTTAAAGCATTGAACCCAATAGCTGTGTTATCGGTGCCAATTTGGTTTAAATAAAGAGCTCCTGCCCCTAATGCAGTATTGTTGTTTCCAGAAACATTAGAATAAAGTGCTTCGTGTCCTGTTGCGGTATTATCTGAACCTGTTGCATTTTTAAATAGAGTATACACGCCTGTAGCAGAATTACCATACCCTGAAGTATTATTATACAGACTGGACGATCCTATTGCAGTATTACCTTGACCTTCATTATTCTTTAGTGCAGTATGCCCAATTGCCGTATTGTCGGAAAGGCCACTTGCAAATAAAGCTGAATCACCTATAGCTATGTTATTTAAGCCAATTTCATTTGAGTAAAGAGCTGCTCTTCCTATTGCGATATCGCCGATAGAGTAACTTAAATACATAGCTCTATTCCCTATTGCAATTGCATTACTTCCGCCTTCTTTTAACGCACCGGTACCCAATGCAATATTATTGCTTCCCGAAGTATTTAAAAACAATGCGGAATCGCCTATACCAATATTGTTATTTCCAGACCTATTTGAAAACAGCGCAGAATCTCCAACTGCCACATTTTTGCTTCCAGACCTATTGTTATCAAGCGAATAAAAACCAACTGCTGTGTTAGAATAGCCAATTCCGTTACTTTCTAATGAATTTGAACCGATAGCGGTATTATAATTACCAACAGTATTAAATAGAAGTGAGCCATCTCCAATGGCAGTATTAAAAACTCCAATTGTGTTAGATGCAATTGCGAGATCACCAATTGCTGTGTTATGCAATCCGGTAATGTTATCTTTTAACGCATATGCTCCTATTGCTATATTATTAGATCCTGTTGTATTTTTTTCAAGAGCAGATGCGCCAACTCCTACATTGTGAGAGCCAGTATTGATTAATCCAGCATTCAAGCCGAGAAATAAATTCCAATCTGTTTTAAAAATTCCAACCTGTTCGTTATTCACTTTTAACACCAGGTCTTTATCATCCGTTGTACCAATAAAGTTGGTGCCTGATGTGGTGCCGCTATTGCCAGTTAATGACCACCCGCTACCTGAACCGGGGTCGCCTTTTGAACCTTGTGGACCAACCGGCCCAATGGGGCCAACAGCTCCGCTTGCACCCGGTGTACCTGCAACACCAGCAGGTCCTGCTGGGCCTGCAATTCCCTGCGGTCCGGTAATTCCCGGTAACCCGGCCGGGCCAACTAATGAAACTCCTGTTCCCCATCCAACTGCAGTTTTTGGCCCAAATATTTGATTAGTGGTTGTATTGATATAAAAATCCCCAACAATACCTGTAGCTGCTAACGGCGCAGCATTACCATGTAATATACTATTGCCTTTCCCTGCTGCATTCCATCCATCACCATCAAAATAATACAGTCCATTAATCCCATCTGTCTGATAAACTACCAGGCCTGCCACCGGCAACAAAATTGAGTTGCGTTGTGCATTAGTCATCCTTGGCGGTAAAAAGCCTTTATTGGTGCTGCTTACATCCAATTGTGCACTGGCTGCGGGTATGGTGGTGCCAATGCCAACATTTTGAGCATGGCTACTTTGTAATACAAAAAACAACAAACTGGTTGCAATAACTTCTTTCATACTTACTTTATTGAAAAGGATGATGTATTGATCTAATCTGGGTTTTACCAAAATCATGTTTGTAAAAAGGCATTAAGCGTAGTTAATTCATGAGGAATTAAAATTTGCGAATGAAGGTACCTAAATGAATAAAACGTTCGACTAAAACTTACATGCATTCGATAGTAAATTCTTAATACTTTAAACTATTTTATTTAAAACCAAAAATGTAAACTTTAGTATGATAATAAAACCTAACATTTCTTAGGTTCTGTTACCAGCAAGTCAGGCAAAACAATGCCCTGACATCCCAAGAGATAACAAAAGCCATTGTCCGTAAAATTGATTGGGGTATATGTTGACCGTTCTTACAACAGAACGTTTTGTAGTTTACTCAGGCACACTCACAGCACCCAGTTGTTCCATCAATGCCATTGAATCGCCGACCACCCAATGTTGTACAATCTTCCCATTTTCAATTTCGTATTTCACCACACGGGGAAATCTACCATGCAATGCGTAGGTAAAATGCCGTTAAATTCGCCTTTGTGACAACCCTTAAACCTTGCCCTAACTACTACTTTGTTATCGTCAGCAATCATTTTATCAGCAAACATGTATTAACCAGGAAAAGCCATGTCAAAGAAAGCAATATGATCTACTAATGATTCATCAGTAATATATTCTTCCAGCAGCGCCCTTGTTTTAATAAAGCCGCCGATGGCATTGTAATAGCGGTTAATGAGTTCTTAGTTTTGTTTTTGCTGTTCCATGATTGTAAAGTTTTTTACTGAATAATCTATGCAGGCACATTCATCACACCAAGCTGTTCCATTAGCGCCATTGAATCAGCAATAAGCCAATGGTGTACAATTTTATTGTTGTCAATTTCATAACTGATCACAAATGGTAATTCAGCAT
>JANYCA010000088.1 GCA_025360525.1 Chitinophagaceae bacterium
TCACCAAATTGCTTCTTGCCTTTCAGATAATGGTATGCTGTTCTTGTTTTCAAAGTATAACATGCCGCTTCATCCATTTCCACATGGGCAATAGGATTAAAACCAGCTCTGATAAAACCTTCAGACAAACCTCCTGCACCTGCAAAGAGGTCAATAAAATTCAACTTCTTTGTCATTTATTATTAAATACTTCTGGTTTAAAAAATTCTTTTACTGAAACATTCAGTGCAGTAGTAATCTTCATAAGCATGTCAACTGAAATATTTTTTCTTCCTTTTTCCAGATGTGACAGATAGCTTCTTTCTATTTCGGCTTCGTAAGCAAATTGTTGCTGGGAGAGTTTTTTTGCTTTTCTTAATTCACCAATTCTCTCCCCAATGGCAATTTTAATGTCCATAGGTAAATGTATTTAGGTGTGTTCTGGAATGCGGTATATTCTAGAACACAGTTAATAAAATATTTAATTTGTTGTTGGGGAAAGGACGGATGTGTATAAGTGGATTATTTCACAGGAGATCTTTAAGAATCGAAGTCAATGTATTTTCTAATTTATCCTGCTTTAATTTGCATTCCCAAACGATCAGCACTTTCCATCCTGCTTGCTTGAGTGCTTTAATGGCTTTGGTGTCGTTGGCAATATTGCCACTAATTTTATTTAACCACCAGTCGGTTCTTGTTTTAGGTACTACAAAATATTTACACCCATCATGCCCATGCCAAAAACATCCATGAACAAATATCACGGTTCTGTACTTTGGGAGAACGATGTCGGGCTTACCGGGTAATTTTTTGCTGTGGAGGGTGTAGCGGAAACCATGGGCAAATAAATATTTACGAACCAGCATTTCCGGTTTTGTATTCTTTCCCTTGATCCGGCTCATATTGTAACTGCGGGTTGCTATGCTATGTACATCGGCCATGGTGCAAAGTTACCATGCCGGCTCTCAACAAATAACGTGGACAAAACTCAATACAGTTATACTGCACAAGCCCGCCCGGCTGAATGCCGTTCGGACGGGAGTGCGTCCCGATGCAGCACACAAAACCTAACTCGGGATAAATTAACGCCAATGAAGATCCACATTGCTAAATCGCCGGGCTCAAAAAATGTATTTTAATTACAATTTAACCGCAGTCATTTTTTTATTGCCCTGCATAAAATAAAAACCGGTTAGTTTACCTGCCGATTTTTTGCCCGCGCTAACATTAAAAGCTAAGGACTTTGCTACAGAACTTACCTGCCATAATGTAGTTGAAAAAGATTTTAAAAGCTGATACTGCAATAAGTAAAGAATAGGTTGACAATAACAATGCTGTAAGAAAGATGTTTAAAGAACGTGGGTACAACCCGGAAAAAAGCCTGCTGCCGAAGATGTAAAAAAACTGCAACCTAAGCTGCAAACAGAAGGGAAGAAACTTGCGAAAGGAAATAAAAAGAACCAGTAATATTATCCGCAGTTTCTGCCGTTTAGCCACCCTATTTTTCTGTATGAAAGGGAAACAGCGCTTTTGCCGGAGGATATACCGGAGGCAGGAAGCGGGCTGAAAAATAATTTCATTCCTCCTATCTTTGAAATTGAATTGGCGGATTTGATGGTAGCTTGCGAACTTGCATTAACTAATTGCGAAAATGGGTTAACAACCAGCTATTAATTTTTTGTTCAAGCGACTACTGCTCTTGATGACGGTGATTCCAGTATTATTTGTATCAACTCCTAAAGAAAAATCAAATGAAGCAGCTAACAGACTTTTTTAAAGGACTCTTCGACACAAACCTTTGGCCTGCAAGGTGGCACTGCGGTACCTAGTCAGACTTTCATGGTTGGTTATATATCGCCAGCGACATCATGATCTGGGCGGCATATTTCCTGATTCCCGTTATTATTTTGCGGTACTTAACAAAAAAGAATCTTGGGATTCTTTTTCATAAAGCCTATATCCTTTTTGCAGCTTTTATATTGCTTTGCGGCACCACCCATTTTTTAGACGCTCTTATGTTTTGGGTGCCAATGTACAGGCTGGATGCACTGGTGCGGTTTGTTACGGGTGTGGTAAGCCTTCTTACCGTATATCACCTCATAAAACTATTACCTATTGCTTTTAAACAAAAAACCAACCTCAAACTGGAAATGGAAGTAGAGAAGAACAAAGAAGCTGAAAGACAACTTACCGACGCAAATAAAGCGCTTGAGTCCTTTGCTTATATTGCCTCCAATGATCTGCAGGAGCCGCTGCGAAAGATCAGGTTTTTTTCTACCATGCTTTTAAATGCAAACCAGGATAAGCTCGATACCAAAAGCCTGGAATATTCAAACAAAATAATCAAAAGCACCGAAAAAATGCAGCAGCTCGTAAACGATGTGCTAAGCCTGTCGTCATTATCTCACTCAGTAAATTTCATAAAAGTTAATGTGGAAGACGCTGTCGCAAGGGCCAAAGATGATTTGGAAATAAAGATATTGGAGTAGGGAGCAGTGGTAAGCTGTGAATCGATCCCTCCTGTAATAGGAAACAAAGACTACCTGTACCAGTTATTTCTGAACCTTGTTAATAACAGTTTAAAATTTTCGGATAAAATGCCGGTTATAAAAATTACAGGCGAAAAGAGAGCCGGGCAGGTGTTGATTGGTGTGGCTGATAATGGTATTGGTATGGAAACAGCAGACACAGAAAAGATATTTGATCCCTTTATCAGGCTCCATGGAAAATCACAATATGAAGGATCGGGTATTGGGTTATCGATCTGCCAAAAAATTGTCGATATATACCATGGACGGATATGGGTGGAGAGCACACCGGGCAAGGGAACCACCTTTTTAATTTCACTACCTGCAGCCTGATAAAAAACAGCACAACGCCCGGTTGACGATACCCTTTTTAAGTTCGGTTTTGATGTTGGTTATTGCCTAAACAACTATTGGAAAATTCGCTTTTGGCCTTGCACCACCTAAGGAAGAACCGGGAGCAATTAACAGATTTATCCATCGCAGGTATTGCGGGTTACTGGTATCATCCTCGTCAAATTGTAAGCAGGCGTTCTCAAGTTCTCTTAACTAGGTCCACGGTGGAGTTGCCATTGCTTTAGTGTCATTTAAAAAAGGGCCGGCTGCTTCCAATTTAAAGCGTATTGCACCTATCCGATGACCGTCAAAAACTCCCAATAAAAAATCTGACTCCAATAATTTTTTTGATTTCGCTCTTCCAATTTTGCTATGGCGGCTTCTCTTCTTTGCATCAGCACCCTCCCCCATCTATAAGGGCAAGAATCGAGAAAAATGCCAAAGTTTGGTTTTTCATCCCTTGGATAAAAAGCACCTGATAACAATTGCAGGTCCGGATCAATCATCTGAGAAAATCCAGATTGCAACCATTTTTTATGATACTCAAATGAAAATGATTCCTTTCCCTTTGCCGGGGTAACAGTCAGTGTACCCATTAATGCAGGATCAACAAATTCCTCCCAATGAGTATATACCAGTATTTTCTTTTTTGTAGTAGGTTAAAATTTACCGAATACGCTGGTTTGGTTATAGAAAGCAGCAGCTGAGCAGTTTCCGGATATATTGTTTGGTCATCTCTGCATCAACAAAAAGGTGATTTGTTACAGGTTAGTAAAGTGTACCTTTTTTAAAAGCTGTACGAAAAACAGCTCATCTGTTTTTTAAAGTACCCTTAACCCTATTATAAAAACGAATCTCGCCAGCCAGCCGGGCAGCAGGATATTTTTTGCTTCCGCTATGATAACGTTTGCGTAAATATTATCATGCTAGAAATGGTTTTTAACAATAAATAAATCAAACTTTACACAGGAACGATTGAATGTAAACGATGTATAAAATTTCCTGCCCTTGCCTTTACAGCTAAAAATTATTGCCGGGTTTGTCTCCTCACAATTAACTGCATGGAAGCAACAAGCAGAAAAATATTATGTGTATTGCAGGAACCACAGGCGTTTTACCATTGTAAAAAAATGTGATAGTGCACAAAATAGCAAAGCCAATATTCATTCTACTTTAAAGCAAGAAAAAATATAGCTAAATAAAAAGTAGCTTTCCATTAAAGAGCGTTTAATCTTAACATAAAAAAAAATTAACCACCATAAAAAATAAAAAAATGAGTAAAAAAGTAGTCACGCTGGGAGAGATCATGCTGCGTTTATCAACACCCGATTTTAAACGTTTTGTACAAGCAGATACTTTTGATATTACCTACGGCGGTGGGGAAGCGAATGTAGCTGCGGCCCTTTGTAACTATGGTTTAAATGGAACTTTTGTAACCAAAGTGCCTAACAATCCTATCGGACAATCTGCCATCAATCATCTTCGGCGCTATGGTGTGGATACACAATTTATATCAAGAGGTGGCGACAGGCTGGGTATTTACTTTTTAGAAACCGGCGCATCCATGAGGGCATCGCAGGTAGTATATGACAGAGCAGGCGCTTCTATTGCCGATGTAGATGCAAGTGAATTTGATTTTGATAAAATACTAGATGGTGCCGACTGGTTTCATACAACCGGTATAACACCAGCATTGAGCGATAAGGCAGCTGCATTGACAGAAGCGGCGCTGAAGGCAGCTAAAACAAAAGGAATTACCACCAGTATTGATTTGAACTTTCGTAAAAAATTATGGAGCAAAGAAAAAGCCAGAGAAGTGATGAGCAGGCTTTGTCAGTATGTAGATGTATGTATCGGTAATGAAGAAGATGCATATACCACATTGGGTTTTAAAGCTACGGGTACCGATGTTACCAAAGGTGAATTAAACCTGGATGGATTTAAAGATGTGTTTAAACAAATGAAAGATAAATTTGGTTTTAAATTCATTGCATCTTCTTTGCGGGAGAGCCACAGTGCAAGCGACAATGGCTGGAGTGCATTGGTGTACGATGGCTCAGAATTTTATCATACAAAGCAATACAATGTACGCATTGTAGACAGGGTTGGTAGTGGCGATAGTTTTGCCAGCGGTTTAATTTATGGATTGGTAACTGGTATGTCGATGCCCGATGCAGCAGAGTTTGGTGTAGCAGCAAGTGCTTTAAAACATACCATTCCCGGCGATTTGAATCATGCAACTTTAACCGAAGTAAAAGAACTGGTAAAAGGTGATGGAAGCGGAAGGGTACAGCGGTAAACAACTTTCGTTTCAGGTGATTTGATCTCATTAAAAAAATAACAACCCATTAAATGCAATGATAATCGACACGATACAAAATGCATCCCAATACTATTCTGTGCACCCTTTACTTGAAAGGGCATTTGATTATATCAGGCAAAATTACCTGGTAAATACGGCTGATGGTAAGTCAGTGATTGGGGAAGGTTTATTAGCTATTTTAAGCAATGCGCCCGGCAAAACCGCAGCAACCAGCCTTGCTAAATTTGAATGTCATTACAAGCATGTTGACATTCAACTTTGTGTAAGTGGAAACGAAACAATTGGCTGGAAGCCACGTTCAGCATATATATTACCCAATGGTGATTACAACGAAGAAAAGGATGTTCGTTTTTTTAGCGATGCACCCGATACATTTTTACAACTAACCGATGGGCAGTTTGCTGTCTTTTTTCCCGAAGATGTACATGCACCGATGATAGGTGAAGGGACAATAAAAAGACTGGTGATCAAAGTGAAAATTTAAAGCTAGCTTCTTAAACGGTACAATATTAAAATCTGTTACATAAAAAATATTCTAGAAATGAACAACCCAGAAAAAGTAACCAATGCAATTATACAACAGGGAATGCTACCCCTCTATTTTAATGCAGCGGAAAACGTAAGTATTGCAATACTGAAATCTCTTTACAGGGCCGGTGTAAAAGCATTGGAATACACCAACCGGGGCGAAGCTGCATTAAATAACTTTACAAAAATGGTAGCGGTAAGAAATGCTGAAATGCCTGATATTTTACTGGGTGTTGGTACCATTAAAAATTTAGCCCAGGCTGAAGCATATATGGCTGCCGGAGCTGATTTTTTAGTTAGTCCGGGTTTTGTACCGGAAGTAGCAGCCTATGCAACAAGCAATAATATTTTTTATGCACCTGGTTGTATGACACCAACAGAAATCATTGCTGCAGAAAATGCAGGCATTACATTCATCAAACTCTTTCCTGGCAATATGCTGGGACCAGAATTTTTAAGCGGCATTAAAGACATTTTTCCAAAACTGCTGTTTATGCCAACTGGTGGTGTAGATACTACCAAAGAAAACATTGAAAGTTGGTATAAAGCCGGTGTTTGTGCCGTAGGAATGGGCAGCAAACTGATCAGTAAAAAATTAATGGAGGCGGGAGATTACAGCACCATCGAAAATGAAACCAAAGCTGTGCTGGCACTCATTCAATCCATAAAAAAATAGCCTGTTATGACCCAACAAACAATAGGAAAGTACAGGTGGACGATTTGTACCCTGCTTTTTTTTGCAACCACTGTCAATTATCTGGACAGGCAGGTATTAAGCTTACTACAGCCACTGTTATCAGAAAGATTTAACTGGAGTAACAGTGACTATGCAAATATCACAGCGGTGTTTCAATTTGGCTATGCCATCAGCATGCTGTTTGCCGGTAGATTTATTGATAAACTGGGAACAAAAAAAGGGTATGCCTGGGCTATTACTATCTGGAGTATCGGTGCAATAATACATGCATTTGCCATACCTGTTGGAGAAGCAGTTTCAACAGTATTGGGCGTTTTTGGCATCACCGCTTTAAGCGTATCGGTGGTAGGTTTTATGGCGAGCAGGGCTGTGTTGGCACTTGGCGAAGCAGGAAACTTTCCCGCAGCAATTAAGGCAACGGCAGAATATTTTCCCAAAAAAGAAAGATCATTTGCAACAGGCATATTTAACTCTGGCGCAAATGTGGGCGCTGTTTTAGCACCTTTAACAGTACCATGGATAGGAAAATACTGGGGCTGGGAAACAGCGTTTGTAATAATTGGGGCTATAGGCTTTTTATGGCTATTTGCGTGGCTGTTCTTTTACGATAAACCTACGGAACAAAAAAGACTTTCCAGTGCTGAGCTGGTTTACATCAACAGCGATAAAGAAGATGCAACAGAAAGTATTGCTGCCAACAGCATAACAGAAAAAATTTCCTGGAAAAAACTATTGGCTTATAAACAAACCTGGGCTTTTGCATTTGGAAAATTTATGACTGATGGCGTCTGGTGGTTTTTCCTTTTCTGGTTGCCTGCCTATTTGAAAGCTCAATATGGAATGAGCAGTACAGCAATTGCAATTCCTCTTACGGCGTTGTACAGCATGACAATGATAGGAAGTATTAGTGGTGGATGGTTTCCAATGTATTTTATCAAAAAAGGGTATTCGCCTTACGATGGCCGCATGAAAGCAATGCTGATGATTGCTTTTATACCGCTGGTAGTTTTACTGGCACAGCCATTTGGAAGTTATAGTTATTGGGTACCGCTAATATTAATTGGTATTGGCGCATCTGCACACCAGGCATGGAGTGCCAATATTTTCACAACCGTATCTGATATGTTCCCTAAAAAAGCAATTGGATCGGTGGTGGGTATTGGAGGAATGGCCGGCGGATTGGGAGGTGTTATTATTTCCAAACTGGGCGGCTGGCTGTTTGATACTTACAAAGCTGCAGGTATTACAGAATCATGGGTTTCAGCAAAAGCCATGGGATTAGGCGATTACATTTCACGCATTCAGGGAATGAAAATCATCAATAAATACGGCGATTTAATCAATATCAATCAATCAGATTTAGGGGGATTATCTAAAGATGTAGCTGCACAGTTGGGTGCAGTTGATGCAGCCGCATTTGAAAAATTAGTACAACTTCAAAAGCCACTTGTGCATGCCCAAATGTCAACTTCTTACAGTATTATGTTTGCAATATGTGCGCTGGCGTATTTAATTGCCTGGATTATTATGAAATTATTGGTACCTAAATACAATCCTATTAAAGATTTATAGTAAATACCTGCTTATAAAAAAGCTGGAAGTAACTGTATAATTTTTGCAGTGGCTTCCGGCTTTTCTTTTTTACCATCGCTATTTATATTTTGGCCAATCGATATCAGCATTAAAAAAAGCGCTCCACATTTTATAAATGCCAATAGCTTAATATTCCCGGAGATAAACTATTGCTAAACTGTGATGCCAACTTTAAAGACAAGCGTACCTTTTTATGGTATCGATTGCGTAGATTATTGCCTTTGCAAAGTGAGAATAGCATCATTTTGGAAGTAACTTGTCTGCAGATTACTGTATAACTTTTTTTAAAACCGATTTGGCCAAATGTCACACATAGATTTACGATTAACTGCATTTTTTATCCTTACGATATTTGTTTATCGGTCATCATTCGCAACCAATTATTATGTAGCTCCCGTTACTTTGTACCCGGCAGCCAATGATGCCAATACGGGCACTACTTTAGCATTACCATTTGCCAGCCTTGCCAAAGCCATTACAAAAGCTATTGTTGCAGGTGATACTATTTTTGTAAGAGCAGGCACATATTACGTTTCGGCCACTATCAGAATTTCAAAGTCGGGCAATGCAGCAAAGCATCTTGTAATAACTTGCTATCAACCAGATATAGTGAATGCCTATTCCCTACCCGTATTTGATTTTTCCGCCATGCCTGTAGCAAGCGGCAATATCGGCATCAATATAAGCGGGAGTGGTTATTGGGATATTTATGGGCTGGTAATTAAAGGAGCTGGTGACAATGGAATGCTTATTCAAAACAGTGCCAATCATATTGTAGTTTAATTTTGTTCATTTACCAGGAACAGGGATAGTGAATTTCAAATAAGATCAGGCGCTCATCATTGTTTAATACTGAATTGTGATAGTTATGAAAATGCAGATTTAGGGACCGGCACCACTACTTCAGGAGGCAATGCAGATGGGTTTGCCCCTAAATTAGATGTGGGTGATAGCATTATTTTCAGAGCTTGCCGTGCATGGTTGAATTCTGATGATGGTTGGGATGGTTTTTTGAAAACAGTAGGATCAGGCTATCCGCAAAACATGGCCACGATTCTGGAAGATTGCTGGGCATTTAGAAATGGTTATTACTGGCTGGATGGATCTACCACTGCGTTAGAAAATGGCAATGGTTTTAAAATGGGTGGCAGCGCTTTAAGAGATGAAGCACATAATTTTTCGTTGGTTAGATGCTTGTCATTTAGAAACAAAGCAAAAGGCTTTGATCAAAATAACAATGCCGGATCGATGTACCTGTATAACTGCACCTCCCATAGCAATGGTGATTATGATTATGGGTTAAACAGCAGCGGCATAACTTATGCCGCAGGGGCTGTACTGGTAATAAAAAACTGTATTTCACTTGGAGCAAAGGGTGTAACAATACGCACAGGTACAGCAGTAAGCAATACCAACAATAGCTTTGTAAAAAGTACCAGCAGCATAAATTATATATCATTGGATTCAACCGGGGTTACTGCAATGCGGAATCTAAATGGAAGTTTACCTGCCATTAATTACATGCAATTACAAACGGCACCTAGACCCAAATAAAAAGCAAACGATGCCCCATTCATTTAATAAAATATGGATTCATTCCATTTGGGCTACACACAGCTGGAAACACCTTAAATAAAATGCGAACGAAGGAAATACTTTACCAACCGAAATATTTCTTTGCATTATTGTAACAGATATCCTGAATTATTTTGCCTACCCATTCCTTATCATTTGGTAATTCCCCGTTTTCCATTTCAGTACCAAACAGATTGCATAAAATCCGTCTGAAATATTCATGGCGTGGATAACTCATAAAACTCCTGCTATCTGTTAGCATACCAATAAAACGGCTCAATAATCCCATATTTGACAAGGCGTTCATCTGCTTTATCATGCCATCTTTTTGGTCTAAAAACCACCAACCACCACCATACTGTATTTTACCTGCCGCAGATCCATCATTAAAATTACCGATCATTGAAGCCATTAATTCATTATCGGCAGGATTCAGGTTATACAAGATCGTTTTCGCCAACTGATTGGTACTATCCAATTTATTCAAAAATTTTGCAAGCGCCCTTCCTTGTGAAAAATCACCGATAGAATCCCAACCTGTATCTGCACCAAGTACTTTCATCATTCGGTCATTGTTGTTGCGCAATGCACCCAGGTGGTATTGCTGTACCCAATTTTTCTCATGATCCCATTTTGCAAACTCTATCAGCATAGCCGACTTGAATTTCAGATTCTCGTCATAATCCAACGCAAGACCTCCTCGTATTTTGCTGAAAATATTTTTAATGGCAATTTCTGAATAATCTTCCGCATAAATAACTTCCAGTCCATGATCAGAGACAGAGCACCCCATGGTTGCAAAAAAATCATGCCGGCTCTTTAGTGCCTTTAAATAATGATCATAATCGAGTATTGAAATATTTGAAACAGCTTCAACCTTATCAACATAATTATTAAATGTGGCAACATCATCCACATTCATTGCTTTATCCGGACGAAAAGCAGGCAGTATTTTTATTTCAAAACCATCTTCGGCAATTCTTTTATGATGCTCTAATGAATCAGCTGGATCATCAGTAGTACAAATCACTTCTACATTCATTTTCCGCAATAAATTACGAACTGAATATGCTGGTGTTTTCAATAAGGCAGAAGCCTCGTCATATATCTCCCTGGCTGTATTTTTCGATAAAATTTTATCAATGTTAAAATAACGTTGCAGTTCGAGATGCGTCCAATGATAAAGGGGGTTACGCATTGTAAATGGAACTGTTTCAGCCCATTTTTCAAACTTTTCGTAGTCTGATTTATCACCCGTGCAATAACTTTCATTTACACCATTGGTTCGCATGGCCCTCCATTTATAATGATCTCCATATTGCCATATCTGTGTAAGATTTTGAAAGTTAATATCACCTGCAATCTGGTCTGGTGGCAGGTGATTGTGATAATCTATTACGGGCATTTGCCTGGCAAAATCATGATAGAGTTGCTGAGCTGTCTTATTTTGAAGGATAAAATTTTCATCTAGGAATTTTTGCATGAATCTTGTTTTGCTATTGTTTGTTTATGGCAATTATCGCCATTGCCAGGTGATGATAATTTGGCTAAAGGGATACGCCTCTTTTCCATGGAATAAAGTCATCCTGGTTCAATAATACTGCTTTAGGGATTATTTCGCCGCTGGCTGCTTTTATACAATAAGCAAGAATATCTTCCCCCATCTGCGCTATTGATTTTTCGCCTTCAATAATAGGACCGGTATCAATATCAATGATACTGATGCTCCGGTAAAAAAAGGCTTCTGCCATGAATAAATAAAAGTTCAATATTCAGGGCATTTATATCACCATTAGTAGCCTTCCCTTATGCCTGTTCCATAATGAACGCCATCGTTTAACATTTATGGAGAAGGCGTAATATCAGCAATGTATCTGTAGTATGTTTCCTTAAAGATTATCCGCTATTGAACAACAAAATGATAAATACCAGAACCGGTTTCAACGATTGTAAAGCCAGGCTGTTTATCTTTTATGGTTATCCCGTTTATGGTTGAAAGTTGATTATTGTTTTCTGTTATCGTTTTTCCTTCTTCAACAGGAATATAAATGGTGGCGGTAGTGTTGGCAGGTACCTCTATATCCAGCAACAATTTTCCATTTTCTATTTTCCAATGGCTGCTGACTTTACCATAATTAGTTTGCAGGTCTGCAGCAACATTTTTTAACCCTCCGCCAGATTTAACACCAATTTCCAATCCAGTCATTTTACTCCACTCGGAATTATTTTCACCAGCTTTTAAAATTTTTCCATCAATATGTGGCCTAATAATTATTTTTTTGTATCCAACCGCATTAGAATCTGTATCAATGCCTGCAAGCACCCTGTACATCCAATCGCCTATTGCGCCGTAAGCATAATGGTTAAAGGAATTCATTGTAATTGCCTGAAATGTGCTATCAGGTTTTTGCCCATCCCATCTTTCCCAAATTGTAGTGGCGCCCATTTTTACTGGGTATAACCAGGAAGGGTATGTTTCCTGCATCAACAAAGTATAAGCAACATCATGATAACCAAAACGGGTTAACACATGGCATAAATAAGGGGTTCCAAGAAAACCAGTTGTTAAATGATAATTGTAATCTTTTATGTTGGCCACTAATCTTTCTATCGCCGACGCTCTCAAATTTTCCGGTAGCATATCAAAATTCAGCGCCAGCACATAAGCGGTTTGTGTACTTGAAATCAGCCGTCCACTGGCAGTTACATATTCTTTTACAAAAGCAGTTTTAATTTTTTGCAGTAACGCTGTATATTTTTGCACATCTTCTTTTTCATCCAGAACAGTGGCTGCATTAATAATTAATTGCGTGGAATGTGCATAGAAGCATTGTGCTATTAGGTATTTGTCCGTAACGGCAGCCTTTCCATCATTGTCATCATCAGGCCTATAAAAAAGCCAGTCACCAAAATGAAAACCAGTATTCCATAAATCATTTTTACTTTTCAGTTCCATAAAACTTACCCATGCTTTCATGCTCGGGTACTGATCTTGTAATATTTTTTTATCACCATAAGCCAGGTACATATTCCATGGAATGATAGTAGCAACATCAGCCCATCCTGTAGAACCTGCATCGGTAGCGCTAAGAACATTGGGTATTACAAAAGGTACGCTTCCATCGGGCAATTGATCTGCGGCTACATCTTTCAACCATTTTCTAAAAAAATTATTTACCCCCATGTTATACGAAGCGGTACGGGAAAATACTTGTGCGTCCCCTGTCCATCCAAGGCGCTCATCACGTTGGGGGCAATCTGTGGGGATGTCAAGAAAATTTCCTTTTTGTCCCCACTGGATATTGTGCTGCAGTTGATTGAGCAAGGCATTGGAGGTTGTGAAACTCCCTGTTGGTTTCATATCGCTGTACAATGCTGTGGCAATAAAATTTTCTGGCTTTATTTCCCCGGGATAACCCTCAATTTTTATGTACCGAAATCCCTGAAAGGTAAAGTGGGGTTCAAAGATTTCTTCTTCGCCGCCTTTTAAAATATAGGTGTTGGTTTGTTTGGCCAGCCTTAAGTTAGCCGTATAAAAATTACCTGCTTTGTCCAGCACTTCTGCATGATGAATAATAATTTGATCTCCTGGCATTCCTTTTACTTTCACCTGTACAACACCAACTAAGTTTTGCCCAAAGTCTATCACTTGTTCACCCAGAGGTGTTTTAAAAATTCTCACTGGTTTAAATATCTCATGTTTTTTTACTGGTTCATTAATTGTGGCTATCAAATTGCTATTATCAAACGATACAACCTTTACTTTGTCCCATAAATCATCATTGTAGGATGATGTTTTCCAGCCGTTCTTTTCCAGTCTTGCATCAATGGTTTCACCATGATAAAGTTCAGAGGTACGAATCTGAGCCGTACTTGATCTCCAGCTATCATCAGAAATAGTTTGCCCCGTACTGCCATCTGTATAAACAATGTCAAGTTGATATAGCAACGATACATTTTTACCATATATATCCTTTCTGCCTTCCCATACCAAATTGCCCCGGTACCAGCCGTTGCCCAAAGTAACACCGATTGCATTTATTCCCTGCTGCACATATTTGGTAACATCATATACCTGGTATTGCAACCGCTTATTAAAACTGGTGAAGCCGGGAGTAAGATAAGCTTCGCCGATACGCTGTCCATTAATATAAGATTCATACAAGCCGTGCGAAGTGATGGAAAGAGTCGCAGACTGTATTTTTTTTGTTGCGACAAATGATTTTCTGAACAAAGGGCTTGGCCGGAGCGTATCTTCCACAAAGCCCGCTTGTATCCACTTTGCTTTCCAGTCTTCTGGCTTTAGAAATCCCATTTGCCAAAACGAAGGCTCTTTCCAAACTGCAACATTTCCTTTATTATCCCACACCCTAACCTGCCAATAATATTTTTTTACAGATTGTAATACACTCCCTGCATAAGTAAGATGTGCTGATTGATCAGACAATATTTTACCGCTATTCCAAACCAGGTTTTTGCTTTTGGCTAAATCATTTAAAGATTCTGCCACTTTTATTTCATAAGCGGTCTGCATTGTATTGCGTACCGCTGAGATCAATTGCCAGCTTAATTCCGGTTGGGAAACATCTAACCCAACAGGATTTACCCGGCTTTCACATAGTACTTCCTTTATTTGAATTTGAGAAAAACAGCATACCACTGATAGCTGCAATAACATAGCACCGATACTTTTTTTCATATAACAATCATTGAATCATTTAAATTAATACAGAGATCATAAAAATAGCAATCCTTTATGTTATTACTATCCTGTACTGACCTGCCAAAATCTTTAATATTATTCCCTGCTAATGCTAAAAATTACTTTTTTTCAACAAGGTTGACAACTTCACATTTAAAGCTTTTCATTTTCTCTTCAACAATATTTACATATTTCTGCAACCGGTATTTTAAACCCTCAAATTTGTCCCAATAAGCTTCCAATCCTATACCGAACAAACCAACTTTTAAAGTGAATCTTTCTACCATAATTTTTATGTGCTATGAATGTGGTTTGTCTTATTTAGGTAGATATAATTTAGTTTATCTTTTAAACACTGCTTTAATAGCTTTCAAGTATGTATAGGAGGCCTTTACAAGCAATTACGTTTTTTACAAAGAAGCTCTTAATGTAAGTTTAAATGGTATTTCGCTATGTTTTTTTGAGTTGCTCAAAATTAATTGTGCTGCCGTTATTCCCATCTGGTGAAAATCCGTGGATATAGTTGTAATCCCATTTAAAATAAATTTTTTAACAGGCGTTTCATTGTATGAAATAACTCCAACTTCCTTTCCAATAATCAGGCCCGACGCTACAATCGTTTCCAATACAACAACCAATTCATCTTCCATCACATTGATGTAAACTTCTTCGGCTTGCACTGTCTCATTTTTTATGTTGTTTACAACTTTGTAAGAGAATGCATAATCCTGGCAATAATTTTTAAACCCTTTCAAAATTTCAACAGGATAATAGGAGTAAGATGGAAATACTATTTTTAAAGTATTATATTTTAAAAGATGGTCTGTAGCTTCTACGAGTGCAGTATAAATATCTTTCTCAAAGTTTTCATAAGCAGCTGCATATTCGCCATTAATGCCAGGCACTATTTTATCCAGCAATAGTAATTTTTCTTTTGGGAGGGTATTGATTGTTTCATAGCCGTTTTCTTCGCCTTCCATAAAATGTGGTATGATGACATAATGGGTATAGTCATTTTTATTGTTTGCAATTAACCTTTTAAATAATAAAAAATCATTGTTGTAGATATAAAAGTCAATTACTGCATGTTCGCCTAATGTAGCTGCAAATGAATCGTAGATTGTTTTTTTATGGGCACTTAGTTTATTAAATAGTAAAAATATTTTCAACGTTTGCCTTAATTCAATATTTTTAATATAGTACCCTCTTCTCGGAACTGCATCAATAATACCAATATTTTTAAGGTGTTTATACCCTCTCTCTACAGTATCCCTTGCAATATCCAGTTCAATACTCAATTCATTTATTGAAGGAATATTATCTCCAACATGGATATGCCCGTTTTCTATTTCCCGTATAACAGCGTTTGCAATTTGAAGGTATTTAGGTGTGATAGAATATTCATCCACCTTTATTAAATCAATTATATCTGGCTTTTTCATGCAGCAAATTAATTACTTAGAAATAAACTTAAAGCCCATGTTAAGTGTAAATGTCTTCACATTAAGAAACAGAAATAAAAGCAATACAGGACACAAATGGGAGGTTAAACTAATTATCATTTTTTACTCTAAAAATAAGGGATTAAAAAATAGGGTGGCTTTCTTTATTGACAGCCATTGCGGCACCAATTGCAGAACCCAAAGGAATTTGTGAAGGTATAATTTGGAAGCCAGGCAACTTTTCTGCCAGCATATTTATGAAAATATGGTTATCAATAAATCCACCATCTAAAAATATTTTATTTACCTTCTTTCCATTTAATACCAGCAATACTTTTTCCACCTGCAAATCTACCAGCTCTTTTATCAGATGATGATACGCCTCTTCAAAGCTATCGAACCTCGTTAATTCCATATTTGTCATCCTTGTTATTTCATTATTGGGGTGAACAATACTTTCCCAATAAAAAAGAGGAGTTAGCATGTTTGCTGCTTTGCTAAAAAGAACTGCATCAAACAATACTTTTGTATGAAATGATTCTTCTACCGCAAAATGTTTGGACAATTTCTTAATCCATCCGTTGTATTCATTACCCAAAAATAACCTGGATGCTTTTACCGGTTTTCCATCTGGTTGCAAATAACATAAACAATCTTGTACCAATTCTTCTTTGGTAAGTTTTGTACTATTAAATGGGTTTAAACAAATACTCCAGGTACCGGTAGATAATAACATGAACGGTTCGCTGTTATTGTTTACATAAGGAATTAAAGCAGCAGAACTATCATGAATACCGGCGCCAACTTTTATTGATGTGCCAGGTATATTTAATAACTCATTTCCTGAATTTATGGAAGGCAGCAGTTCCGCAAACCCTTCCTTATATATCCAGCTATGATATTCGTTGTGTTCAAAATCCCACATACCGGTATGGCAGCCTATGCCTGTATATTCACTCACCAGTTTATTAGTAAATAAAAAACTAACGTACTGCGGAAGAAACAAAGAATGCCTGATTTTACCAAACATTGCAGGCTTATGGTATTTAAGCCAGAACAGTTGCAACCCGGCATTCAACATTCCTAAGGCAGGTGATGCTGTTTGCTGAGACCATGTTTGCAACTCGCCATATTTTTTTTCAAATAATTCAAGTATGTGAGCGGGGTAAGGCTTGGTATAATTGTATAAAGGGGTAATGGGTTTTAAAGATTCATCAAGGTGAATCATGGTGGCGCCATAAGCAGAAAAGTTGATTGCCTGTACCTTAAACTTTTCATTTTCGCTGATTGCAGTGTACATCTTCAACATCCAATTTTCAATTGCATGAAGGTCTTCACATTCATAGCCATCGTCATCAACAATTTGTGGAAATTGAATATACTCCTGGTAAACTTCATGTAGGTTTTCATCAAAAAGAAAGAACTTCTTATTCGTTTTTCCTATGTCAAATATGGCAGTAACTTTTAAAGACATTTTTGCACCGTTTATAATCCTGTAGTGATTGTTTTTGCTCCTCTTTCAGCAACTAACTTTTGTCTTATTTTTTTATTTCTGTAAAATTCAATCGGCTGTAAAGAGCCACCAGCAAGCAAGCGGGCTTCTGCTACTAACGCCCTTACATCTGTACGGAAAGCCTGTTGTAATATTTCCTGTGCGGTGACCACATCATTATTTTCCTGTGCTGCGGTTAGTTTTTTTCTATCCACCAGCAAGGCTTGTGCGTAGGAAATCATAATGGCTTCCACCGATTGCAGTAGGTCTTCTAATGGGTCTTTTACATTGTGAGAAGCATCTATCATCCATCCAAAATCGGCAGCGTGGTTCATTCCTTTTGCATCCATACCCTCGATCAATTCATTGAAAATTAAAAATAATTGGTAAGGCTTTATGCTGCCTACTGTTAAATCATCATCGCCATATTTTGAATCATTAAAGTGGAAGCCCCCTAATTTTCCTTCCATCAATAAAAGCGAAACAATCTGCTCAATATTAGCGTTTGGCAGGTGATGTCCTAGGTCAACCAATGTGTAGGCCTTGGGGCCCAGTTTACTTGTATATAGCAACGATTGCCCCCAGTCACCAACAGTGGTTGAATAGAAGTTGGGTTCGTAAGCTTTGTATTCTACAAAAACCTTCCAGTCTGCCGGTAATGCCGCATAAATCTCTTGCAAACTTTCGAAAGTATTTTGCCATGCTTTTCTAAAATTTAACTGGCCAGGAAAACAAGAGCCATCTGCCAGCCAAACGGTTAATGATTTAGAGCCTAAGTTTACGCCGTGTTGTATCACATCAATATTATGCTGTATAGCCTGAGTACGTACCGCCTTATTTACATGCTGTAACGAACCAAATTTATAACTATACTCCTTACCTGCCTGATCTTGAAAAGTATTTGAATTAACTGCATCAAAACGTAAATTATGCTCTATAGCCAGTGCTTTAACAGCATTTATATTTTCTGGAATATCCCACGGAATATGCAATGATATTGCACCGCTGGATTGATTGAGTGAATGAAGCAAACCAATGTCCTCCATTTTTTCTTCCAGGCTTCTTGGTTCTCCACCACCGGAAAACCTGCCGAACCTTGTTCCACCTGTACCCAATGCCCAGCTTGGTATAGCTATTTGAAAAGCAATTAATTTCTGTAAAATATCATTTGTATTATTAAATCCTTCAGCCAGAAATTCAAATTTCCTTTTGTGGTCTTTTAATAAAGCCTCGTTGTGTTTATTAATATCAGATTTTTCTATCAGCATGTCAATTAGTTTCTTTATTTAATTATGGTAAGTAAAAAACTTCTTTTAATGGAATAGTTACAGGAGAATTGTCGGAATTAGATTCCATAATATCTTTCATGTATAACCACCATTTCTGCATTACCGGATGTTGCGGAAGCGCATCAAGCAATTCCAAATCGTCAACTTTTAAAATGCCAAATAAGCCATTCGTTGTTTCATCTAAAAAAATAGCATAGTCGCTAATCCCTGTAGATTTTAGTAACTCTTTAAGTTCGGGCCACAGCTTATCATGACGCTTTTTGTATTCTGCTTCAAAACCTTTGTTTAATTGCATTTTAAATGCTACTCTTTTCATTCCTGTCATTTAAAAAAATAGAATAATTAATTAAAACAGCAAGAGCTTACACAGCTTTGATAGCCCTTATTTACTTCTTTGCCTTGATGCAAAGAAGTAACAAGAAAGATCAAGCCCGCCCGGCTGACGCCAGTCGGACGGGGCTGCATAAAAAAAGCTAAAAAATTAAATGCTTGTCTAAAATGAAATTAGCTCAAGCTGCAGAATATCCCCGACCATTTGTGCAACTTACCGACTAAAAGCAAATCCAGTCATTATAACATCAATTTCATTTCTTAACGACAATAATTTAAATTTTCTTAACGCCTTTTTTATGAGGCCGGCAAAAAGATGGCGACTAAAGCTCATTGACCTATAAAATGAAATTTAAAAATGGGCTGACGGATTAAACAATCGCCAACCCTTACCAAAACCAACTGCTATATGAAAAACTAAGTTTTTTTTTGTATTATTAGAAGATTTAGAATTTTGCTTTAAACCTAAGTAGAAATTTCTACCTTCTTTGCACCAAACCTTATTACCTTATTCTAAATGCTTTGGCAATCTTGTTGCTACAATAAGGTAATAAGGTTTTGACCCTAAATAAATAATTGTACATCTACAAAGTTTTAAAACAATCTACAAATGAATCAAAACTTAATTCCACTATTATAGAGATTAACCAAAAAGTTATCGTAAAAAAGCTGATGCCACACCGCCATCTACATTCAATGTATTGCCGGTAGATTTATTTAACAACCCTCCTACAAAAGCAAAACAAGCATTGGCAATATCTTCAGGCAAAATAGTTTCATTTAATAACGTTCTTTTGGCATAATAAGCAGGCAATTCTTCCACCGCAATACCATAAGCCTTGGCCCTTCCTTCGGCCCAGCCACCGGCCCAAATATTACTATCAGCAATTACAGCATCGGGGTTCACCGTGTTCACTCTTATCTTATCTGCACCCAACTCTGCAGCCAGCAATCTTGTTAAATGTGCCTGTGCTGCTTTGGCGGAACCATAACCTGCATTGTTAGGACCAGCAACAACAGAATTCTTTGAAACAATATTTACAATGTCCCCACCAAAACCTTGTTTACGCATTGTTTCCACTGCTATTTTTGATACGAGGAACTGCCCCTTCACTAAAATATCATACAGCTTATCCCAATCAGCAATACTATGGTCTGCAATGGATTTTGAAATGCTGATACCTGCATTGTTTACCACTATATCCACGCCTCCAAAAGCAATGGCAGCAAGAGCCAGTGCTTTTTCGATCGTATCGTTGTTTGTTACATCCATCACTACTGATGCAGCACTATCTTTTCCAAATAATGTTGTAAACTCATTCATGGTGGATTGCAATCTTTCTTCATTGATATCATTAATGATAACACAAGCCCCTTCTTCTGCAAACTTTTTTGCAATGGCTTTTCCAATACCACCGGCACTACCTGTAATCAGTGCAACCCTTCCGCTTAAACTTTTAGGCTTGGGCATGCGCTGAAGTTTAGCTTCTTCTAATAACCAATATTCAATATTAAATGCCTCCTGCCTGGGCAGAGAAGTATATTCAGAAATTGCTTCGGCACCTTTCATTACATTAATGGCATTGATATAAAATTCTGCCGCCACCCTTGCTGTTTGTTTGTCTTTTGCAAAAGTGAACATACCTACACCCCGATATAAAATCACTACCGGATTTGCATCTCTTATTGCAGGTGAGTTGAGATGTTTGCATGTATTGTAATAATCTGTGTACATCTTCCGATACGCATCAAATGCAGGCGCTAACTTTTCTTTTAGTGCAGCCACATTGCTCAAATCTTCGTCCGCATCTAGTGCTAAAACCAGTGGTGAAATTTTTGTTCTGAGGAAATGGTCGGGGCAGGATGTTCCAAGGGGAGCTAATCTTTCCAAGTCGTTTGAATTGATGAATTCTAATACACGGTCATCATCGGTGAAGTGGCCAATGGCCCCCCTGCCCCCCAAAGGGGGGTTCAAATAAGCATCTGCATTTGAACAGAAGCCTCTTAAAACAGGAGCTAATGCAGCGGCTTTTGCGAGCCTTTCTGCTTTTGGCAAGGAAGCAATTTTTTGCCCACCAAAAGTTTCTTTTCTTACTCCCTCTTTGAGGGTTAGGGGGATTTCCAGGTAGTTGGCGCATGTTTCAATTACTTGTAGCGTGTTGATATAACTTTCATACGCCGTATCGCCCCAGGTGAACAATCCATGTGATTCAAGCATGATGCCTCGGATGCCGGGGTTTTCATCAAAGCATTGCTTCAATTGAAGACCTAAATCGAAACCTGGTTTCTGCCAATTTACCCAACCTATTGTTCCATTGAATAGTTCCTGCGTAATCTTCTTGCCATCTTTAGCAGCTGCTATTGCTATTGCCGCATCTGGATGCAAATGGTCGATATGTTTGAAGGGCAAGAACCCATGCAGGGGTGTATCAATAGATGGTGCTTTGGAAGCCAAATCATATATACAGTGATTGAATAATTCCACGATTTCATCTTCATGTTGAATACCACGATACACATTTTTTAAGCCGCGTAATTTTTCAACATACAAAGCCGCAAGTCCGTTTCGTTTCATTGTTCCTAAATCACCTCCGCTTCCTTTTACCCACATCACTTCTGTCTCCTTTCCTGTCAAAGGATCTTTAGCCTTAGCTTTACAGGACGTATTCCCTCCGCCATAATTAGTTAACCTTAAGTCGGCACCCAATAAATT
The DNA here is from genome assembly GCA_025360525.1 of Chitinophagaceae bacterium. Taxonomy (GTDB): domain Bacteria; phylum Bacteroidota; class Bacteroidia; order Chitinophagales; family Chitinophagaceae; genus Ferruginibacter. The sequence continues at coordinate 21,525 of JANYCA010000088.1, forward strand.
GGAACGATACACTAACAGTGCTACTTCATCGCCTTCCAACTCCGCTGCTTTGGCATCATCCCATAAATAACTTACATGCCTGAAACCCCCGTCCCCTAAAGGAGTGTTTTTTAGTGACTCATTTTTAGATCCAGCTTCCATATTATTTTATAAAATTATTAAATGCACTAATTAAATACTCAATACCCATAACTCCCCTTTAGGGGTTGGAGGCTACTTTAGCGAATTGCCGTAACCCACCAGTAAGATGGAAATAATGATCGTGGCAATTCCTGCAATAATGGAGGCGGTTGTTTTCTTACTTACATTTTTCCACTCCTTTAAAACCAAACCCCACATATTGGCGACCAAAATGATAAATGACATATGGAGAATCCAGGAGCTTGCACCATTGCCCATTTTGCTTTCGCCCATTCCATAAAAGAAAAACTGGAGAAACCACATGGTACCTCCAATAGAACAGAGGATATAATTCTTCAAAAGCGGTTTTTTTGAATTTGTGTAATCACCAAAAGATTTATTACGATAGTTCAATACCATACACCAAATAAGATTGGTTGTTAAACCACCCCAGAGAATTACCACAAATATCACATTGTTACGAAAGAGAAATTCACCTTGCCCCGGGTTAGCTGCCTTCCATGCGTCATTGGCAATTTCTCCCATGTGGCTTCCTGCCTCTATACCAAAACTAAAACAGGCGCTTAGTACCCCCGAAATGATTGCGACAACCAGGCCCTTCATTAATTTAAATTCGCTTCCGGAAGCATCTACATGGGTTTTCCCTAATTCATTGTCTTTCATTTTGCCTGCTTTGCCACAAATAATAATACCCGCAACACATACTAATAACCCAAACAATACAAAACGACCCCATGAAGTACCAACAAGATCGGAAATAGTGTCTTTACCCAGTTTGGGATTAAAGTAATAATAGATAGAGGGAATGATAGCCCCAAATACAGAACACAAACCAAGAATAATGGAGCTTCCTAGTGATACACCGAGATAACGAACACCTAAGCCGTAGGTTAAGCCTCCGATGCCCCAAAGCAGGCCCATAATAAAAGTAGAGCCGATAATAAAAGATGAGGACCCAGTTATGATATCAAAGAATTCAGGGATAGTAAAGTATGCAGCAATGAGTGGAGCAATCAACCAGGAAAAGATACCACCTGTAATCCAAAAACTTTCCCAACTCCAGCCTTTTACTTTTTTATAGGGCATATAAAAACTGCCGGAAGCAAAACCTCCAATAAAATGAAAAAAAATACCTAGTATAGCTTGCATATCGTTATTACCATTTTTAAATGATAGAAAGATAAAATTAGGTGAACGTTATTAATTTACTATCCTGATAGAATAACAGGATACGAAACAGCTGAAAGGACTTGGATAAATGAGTATAAATTTCATAAGATTTTATCGACATACAACCTTGGATAACTTTGCCCATTTAATTGAGTTCCTTAAAAAAGGTGAACATCTTTTTTAAAGAAGTACCGGAACAGATAAAAGTTTTTTAGATTCTGCCCTTGCCCAGCAGGCCTGCCTCATAGGTATAAAGTTTAATATAGCAACACAGCAAAACTGATGTCTCATTTAAAAATGGCAAAAGCCGATGGTGCCTACCTAAAAGAACTCTCTAAAATAGAAAAGCAGGATGCGATGATACTCGATGACTTTGACCTACAACCCTTCGATGACAAAAGCAGAGCCTTACATTTAAATATCATCGAAGAACGGCATGTTAACAGAACTAACAATATCATGGCACAGGTGCCCGTAAAAAAATTACATGAAATAGTCGGTGAGAAAACACTTGCTGACGCCATATTGCACAGGATCGTTCATAAATCCATAAGCACGGATCTTTATGGCGAATCTTTAAGAAAAAAGTAAAAAAAACCACCACAATGGAATCATTATTATAAAATCAAATGGCAAAAAATAATCACAATTTTAATTTTATCAATCAGCAGTTCGTTATTAACTTTTTAGTCCTCTTTAGAAGGCGTTATTTACGATCCTCTTGAAATCGCTTTTTAGGGGGTCAATTTGAAATGGCGAGAGGGGGCAGTTTAGCTGGAATTTACACCATGCACTTTAATCCGGAAATATATGGGTGTAAGATTCGCAGTTGGTTGGAAAGATGGATCAAAGGCATCTGTCGCTGATTTTTTCGACGATCTGGTGTAAAAAGGTGGCTGATCCTTCTTCTGGGCATTCGGTGCGTAGATAATTGCACTTTAATAATAAGGGATTGGGGGTTTTAATCCCGGCTATTTGTATTAAAAAACGTTTATTTTAAATGGTTTTAGCGGGTTCGGTAAAAAAATATGCATCCAAAAATTACGTACCGATACATCTCCTTTTTGTTGCTTTTTTTCTAGTAAATTTTAGTTACACACCTAAATGAAAAAACCCACAAAACATTAATTTTGTGGGTTTTAAGTAAATTTTGAGAATCTATTTGTGACCGCGTTAGGATTAAGTACCTCACTTTCGTTTACTTCGCTTTACTCTGAAACGCCCTATTTATAGGGATTTTAGTTTTTTAGTAGTGCATTCAAATGTGGATAAAAGCATCAAAATGTAGCAATTGTTTACCCCATTGTTTACCCCATTTTGCACTATTTTGCTTATCTTTAATGTAAACATAAAAACATTTGTATGTCAAGCGTAGCAATAATTTACAGAAAAGATAAGCTCAACAAAAAAGGCGAAGCTCCAATTCATTTTCGTATCATCAAAGATAGAAAGATTTGTTACATCTCATCAGGGATTATGGTGCCCGAAGAAAATTGGGATTCCGAAAAAATTAAGATTAAATCCAAACAGCAAAACAGTGCCAGACTTAATTTGCAGTTATCAACAAAGTTCGCTGAACTGCAAGGCGAGGTAATCGAAAAAGAAACCTTTACAAAGTCGCTTACTTCCAGGCAACTAAGGAATAAAGTTTATGGTAACAAGCCTACTAATTTTTTTACAATTGCACAAGATGTGCTGGATACTTATGAGAGCGAAGGCAAAGTTGGCACACACGATAAATGCAAATCAATCATTACAAAACTTGAAGTTTACAACAAAAGCAAAAATTTATTCTTTCAGGATATTGATGTTGATTTCCTTTCTAAATATGAAAAATACCTAAGAGTTACTCTAAAGAATAAAACAAATACTGTTCACAAAGATTTAAAATTCATCCGCCGGATATTCAATGAAGCAATCAAAAGAGACTTAGTAGAATTGCAGGTTAGTCCATTCAACAAATTCAAGATTAAGTTAGAAAAGACTTCAAGAACCTACCTTACAGAAGATGAACTCAAACTTATTGAAAACCTCGCAATGAAGGATGGCTCATTAATTCAGTGCCACAGAAATATGTTTGTTTTCGCTTGTTACGCCGGGGGCTTGCGAGTATCTGATGTATTAAAACTAAAATGGGGTCATTTAGATGGGGACTATATTTTAATCAGCATAAAAAAAACAAAGGAACAACTACGTTTAAAAATTCCAGATGTTGGGCTTCAAATAATCAAGAGTTTAAAAACTGAAACCAGTTTAGCTGATAATTATATTTTCCCGGTACTTGAAAATGGATTGGATGAAAAAAATGCAAGGCTCTTTGATAATGCAATTAATTCTGCAACTTCCTTAATAAATAAAAATCTAAAAATTATTACAAAGCGGGCAAAAGTTGAAAAATCAATCAGCTTTCATATTAGCCGCCATACATGGGCAACCAGGGCTTTGCGTTTTGGTGTACCAATTGAAATTGTGTCTAAGATTTTAGGTCATGCCAATATTAGGGAAACTATGATTTATGCAAAAATTGTTAGTTCAGAAATGGATAAGGCAATGGACTTGTTTAATCAGTAGGCAAAGTGGTGCATTTTTGACATTTATAATATCTTTACGGCAATGGATAAGGAAATATTTTTGGTGGAGGAATTAGAAAACCGTCTTGCAATAGAGGCGGTTCAATACATGCACAAGGTTGATGAACTATGGGAAACCAATAAGTTTGAACCAACTTATTTTGATACATACATTACAGGGCCATTGTATGGCGAATTTATACAGGCAATCTATGACCGCATCAAACCACTAAACAGCCACGAAGCAAACCGGTTTCTTACCTTATCGGTTGCTCAGTTCAAAACACATACACCAGAGAGAAGGGAAAAAGATTTTATACTGAATTACTGGCATACCAGATGGCTTCCTAATGCAATGGGTGATGATGTAAGCGAACATGACGAAAAATATGCAAAGCATGTTTGGCGGCATTATACAAACCACTTTCATCTTTATAAAGATGCTGCCGAAAAAGGGCTAGAAGATTTCAAAGCAGGGCTATTAGGTTCACATCCTGCACAAGTAAAAACCAATGGCACTATGTCCGAGCCACTCAAATACGAAGCCTTTAATCATTACCTGAATCAGTTTACATACAACTATCCATACCGCACAGCAGTATTTGATTTTAAATTTTCCATGAGGGATTATTTAGACTACCTCAAAACAGAAGTATTAGACAATATTATCATATTAAGTAAGGACGATAGAAAGGCTTACTTGAACAAACTGAAATATGAACTGGAGAACAAAAAGCAATATGCTTACACTACACAGGAGACCATTGATGAATGGCTTGCAAAATACAATGTTGAATCAGAAGAAGCAATCAGGGCAGGTAAGAAAGACAATGAGCTTTATACAATCCTCACCAGTGAACCACCAAAATTTGAAGATGAATTTGCCGAAAATTTTAACCGGGACACCCACGGCATACAAACAGATTTTTACAATTACTATTATGG
>JANYCA010000100.1 GCA_025360525.1 Chitinophagaceae bacterium
ATAGTTTAAGATATGCTTGCGCCAATATGGGGACGAAGTTTTTATTGCAGATAAATTAGAGCATGGTATAAAAGCTCAATAAAGATATACTGTACAAGAGTGCGACGCCAATGCCGTACCACAAAGCTTCTCAGCCGGGTACATAAAATTTATTACTGTAATAATTATCAATTAACCAATTATCAATTATCAATTATCAATTATCAATTATCAATTATCAATTATCAATTATTAATTATTTCTTCCTTCTTCCTTCTAATATCCGGTAGAAAGAACGTGTTCGTATTTCATCCAAACTAAGGCCGGTTGCGGTGGCTTCCTCTTCGGTGATGGCGCCGCAGTTGATTGCTTTTAAAAAGAAGTTAAGCAGTCCTTGCCCAGTTGCGGCATCATCAAAAATATCGCCGGTGAGGGTACTGATGGCAGCTCGCTCTACAAATGTTTTGAGGCGGTGGGTGGCATCGGTATAACTGCTAAGGAAAAAATTGTAGGTGGCGGCATAGCGCATGGGGAGCTGCGCCGGGTTAAGGTCCCAGCCCTGGTAGAGACCGTTGATGAGTGAGTGCGTGGTGTGGCCAAAGCCGATGCGCCAGGCGTTGTGTACACTCTCCTGGTTTTCGCTAAGTTGCTGAAAGCTTAGATTGCTTCCACGGTGTGGCGCAATGGGCATTACATTGGTAGCGCCATCGCTGAGGAAGATGCCTGTGTGTGCCAACGCAACCTTTGTCATATGATGTGCAAAGTCGCAAACGCTGTGCGCCATGGTTTGATATTTTGCGGTGATGCCGCAACTGGCGGTGTAATCGTAGGTGCCAAAATGTGCTGCTATCATGCGGCCCTCGCTGCTGCGGATGATACGCATGAGTGGGTTACGGCCTTCATCGTCCATAACAATTTGCGTGGCTTCTACCATGGTTTCCATTTTGAGTGTGCCGGTTGCTAGGTTGAACTTTTTTTCTATTATTTCAAAGAGCCGCACCAGGGTAATTACCTGTTCGGGGATGGTTACTTTGGGTAACATCACAATAAAATTATCCGGTAGTTGTCCGTTGGTTTTTTGTAAGAGTGTGGTAAGAAAAATATCGAGTGTACGAACGCCACGTGCTTTTAAATCTTCGGTAAATGGTTTGATGCGGATGCCAATGAAGGGTGAAATGGTTTTGTTTGCCATACCTGTCGCCAGCTCGTTTGCTGCGGTTACAGCGGTGGCATCTTCTTCCTCATTGGGTCGGTTGCCGAAGCCATCTTCAAAGTCTATTCTAAAATCTTCTACAGCTTCGGTATGCAGCTTTTTGATCATTTTATTGTAGACAGAATAGGCAAGCCATGCTGGTTCTGCTTTGCGTTGTTCTGCTGTCATGGCATCCAACTTTTTTGTTAGTGCCTCAATATCTTTTTCCAGGTGAGGAAGATGCCCGTGATTTTCCAGTTGTAATACTTTGGCGAGAACACAAAAATTAGGAGCATAATTCTGTAAACTTTTTAATGCTACCTCACCCATTTTTAATGTGGTGTCGCTTTTAAATAAGTTAGCGCCGCCGTATACGGTGTGCACCGCCTGCCTGTCGGGTTTATCGCCGGGATAAGTGTGTTGGAATTTTAGATTGGCGGTTTGCAAAGTGGCCAACAGCGATACGGATTCTTGATCTGTGATGGAGAGGTTCATGTTTAAAATTTAGCCCCCATCCCTAAAGGGGGGCAGGGCAGGTTTATGATGGTTGTTGTTTGCCCCCATCCCCTAAAGGGGGGATAAGGCAAGTGTATGATGTTTGTTGTTTACCCCCATCCTCTAAAGGGCGGCAGGGCAGGTGTATGATAGTTGTTGTTTACCCCCATCCCCTAAAGGGGGGCAGGGCAGGTGTATGATAGTTGTTGTTTACCCCCATCCCCTAAAGGGGGGCAGGGCAGGTTTATGATGGTTGTTGTTTACCCCCATCCCCTAAAGGGGGCAGGGCAGGTTTATCATGGTTGTTGTTTACCCCCATCCCCTAAAGGGGGCAGGGCAGGTGTATGATAGTTGTTGTTTACCCCCATCCCCTAAAGGGGGCAGGGCAGGTTTAAAATGATTGTTATTTCTTTTCTTTTTTTTGTAGAGATTAATTTTTGTGTTTTTTTAGAAACGTTGAATAACTTCCCTTTAGGGGATGGGGTTAGCTCCCCCTGTACGTGCTGTAGCCAAAGGGATTCAGCAATAGTGGTATGTGGTAATGTTCAGTTGTTTTAACTTCAAATATAATCTCTACAAAAGGATACAGTGTTTCAATTTCAAGTGTATCAAAATAATGTTTGGTGTCGAAATTTAATTTGTAAATAGCGTATGGCAACAATTCATCTTCTGTCAACAGATTGCTTAGTCTGCCATCTTTGTTGGTAATACCTTTGGCAACCTGTATCCATTCCGTGCCAACTTTTTTGTACAAGATAATGGCTAAACCCCAGGCTGGCTTGCCTTTGCTGGTATCCAAAATATGGGTGGTTATCTGGCTCATGCTAATAATTTTTGTAACCGTAGTTGAGTTATTTTATTCTGTTCATCCATGGCAATTTCTATTTCCTCCTGCTTATTGTTGGGCAAGCGTGCTTGTAATAATTGAAGCATTTCATCTGCAGATTTGCCAGTAGCACAAACGATGAATATAAAGCCAAACTTTTGTTCGTATGCGTCATTTGCGTGCGCCAATGCTTCAATCGTTTGCTGTGTTGCAGTGCCGACAGCCATTTGCTCGCCGCCTGCCCATTCCGCAGTGTCAGCAAATTTTTTTTGCAATGATGCGATATCACCAATTTTTGGATGTTGAGCAAAAGCCTCTAACCAATCAGCTTCTGTGCAATGGTACCACTCTTCTTCTGCATCGTTTAGTAACTCTACCAAATCATCGGCAGGAAAAAACGGGAGCATTTTATCTACCCAAGTAGTGCTGCCACAGCATTTGAAGAGCTCGGATTTGAGTTGGTGTTTGGGAAGTATGTTTAGTTCGTGGAGTGTCATAACAGCCTCACCCTGGTTCTCCCGATTTTACATCGGGAGAACCAGGGCTTTTGATTTATAATTTAACTTTTGTAATTAAGCATTTGTGCATTTATTTCTTTAATCAACTTCCGAATCCACAGCATATTATCCAATAAGCTGTTTGAATTTTTGACCCTTTTTAAGCCCCTCCTTTGGAGGGGTTTGGTGAGGCAGTTCCTACCAACCGCATCCTGCTAATGCCTCCATCCGGAAAAATTGTTAAGCGAACATGGGTAAAATACTTATCCGAATTTACAATTTCCTTTTCAAAACAATGTTCATGATCAGCCTGTAATTTTTGTTGTGGCAAAATGATTTCCCATACAACTAACGTAATAGCAAAGTCGGTGCCAGCTGGTGCTGAGCAGCCTTCAATCATACAACTATCCGGGTAATTACCTTTAAAATGACAGGTATCTATCATGGCATTTTGAATGCGTCCTTCGTGGGCCAGCCGTACAACAACCCAATCTTTGTTGTTGGGGGTTCGGTTGCGCTTCGTCTCCCAACCATCGCCCATGTTTACACCACGGCCCGGCATAATGAGGTTATCCATATGGGAGAAAAACATATCATTGCATAATATAGATTTTGCGCCGTTGATCGCTGCAGCCAGGTCAATAATTTCATCCGCTTTTAACATGCTCCAGTCTTTTACAACTTCGCCATATACTTTCAATCTTGCCACACCACCATCTGGATAAATATTCAGTCTTACATGGGTGTACACATTGTTATCTGCTATAACCAGCAAGTGTTGAGAGCCGGGATTGAGTGCTGCTTTTGGTAAAATTTCTGTCCACTTTATTGTATCCATATCAACCGCTTCATTGGAAGGAATATAGCATGCATCCAATGATGCCAATGGCGGATGGTTGCCCAGGAAATGATTGGTATCAATATCCACTCCCTGTATAATACCGGCAGTTGCCAACTGTATAATGCACCAGTCGTACCCCGGCCCTCTTTTTCTCCTGCTCTCCCACCCGTCCATCCATTTACCACGATCGGTGTATTTATCAGCAATAAAGATTCCCCTGCCCGGTTTTAATAAATTTTCTTTTTCTGCAAAAAAATCATCTGTGCACAACAATGCTTTGCCGCCGAGACGTTCGGATGCAAGGTCTGTCATGGTGGTAAATGAAGGTGTGTTGGTGTTGTTGTTCATAATTTATTTTTTCACGCAAAGAAGCAAAGAGGGCAAAGTGACAAAGCTATTTTGCATCATACATGCTTTTTAATTATTGCGTAAGTTTTTTTACTTTAAAATTTGCTTTCCGTTATTTAAAATTAAAAACGCTCCGTTGTCGTAAACTTTTTCTCCAGCCAAAAAAGTTTGCTCTATAACACCAAACAATTCTTCATTAAGGTAAGGTGTTATTTTGTGCTTGTGATGAATAATGTCTTTTGTAACTATAAAAGTTTTCTCTTCATCCAGCACAATTAAATCCGCATCAAATCCTTTGGTAATTCTTCCTTTACTGTTTTCTTTACCAATTATTTTAGCAGGGTTTTCACACAACCATTTTGCAATATCGTTAAAAGTAGCATTTCTTTTTTTTGCTGCTGTCCATAATACAGGTAACGCAAATTGGATAGAGGCGATACCTCCCCATGCCTTCATAAAATTGCCCGATTCAATTTCTTTTAAATTGGGTGTAGAAGGGGAATGATCGGTTGCCACAAAATCAATCAAACCATCTTTTAATGCCTGCCACAGTTTATCATTATTTTCTTTTTCACGAATGGGGGGCGCACATTTAAATTGTGTTTGCCCGTCTTTTATTTCTTCGGCAGAAAAGTACAAATAATGCTGACCTGTTTCAACCGTTATTGGAAGTTTTTTTTGTTTGGCCGCTGCAATTTGATTTAACGAATTGGCTGATGACAAATGTACAATATGAACCCTGCAATTGAATTCCTCACACAATTTTATCATTAATGCTATTGCATTATCTTCCCATTTTTTTGGCCGTGATTGCAGGTAATTTTGATACGATTGCGGAATGCCTTTTGCTCTTTGCTCATCGTCTGTTAATTCACAATGCACCAGCAAGGGCAAATTATGTTTTGCAATAATTGGCATTGCCTTTCTTAAATCTTCTTCCGTAACATTTGGAAAATCATCAATACCTGAATGGGTTAAAAATGCTTTGAACCCAAGCACGCCCTTTTGTATCAATGGTTCAATTTCATTTTCGTTGCCAGGTATAATGCCACCCCAAAAACCAACATTAGTATGTAACTTATTTTTTAAAGCAGCCATTTTTTCATCGAATGCATTTTCAGAAATGGTAACCGGCGCAGCGTTCAGCGGCATATCTACCATGGTTGTGATACCCCCTGCAAGTGCAGCTTTGGTGGCTGTATCAAAACCTTCCCATTCTGTTCGGCCAGGTTCATTAATGTGCACATGCGGATCTATAACACCCGGCATTAATAGTTTGTTGGCCAACTCAATTACCTCCATATTTTCTGCAACCGGTAAATGACGAACGACATCAACAATGATTCCTTTATCTATCACAACAAAAGCCTCCTGTATGCCTTCAGGCAACAATACCCTGTAACTATGTAATGCTTTCAAATCAATTTTATTTTAACTGTTGTTACACTAACTTCTAAAAATACAAAACAAAACTTTAAATTGTAAGCTTTGCAAAAACAAATACCAAAACAAAATGCTGAATGTGCTGATATATGCTGTGCTTGGATTTATTCTGGTGATGCTTACCGTAATAACTTATCAATTTAATTCAATTCATAAACTTTCCGAAAACAGTACCGTTGACTATAAAAATAAGCTGGGCCTTTCGCAGGGTTTTGTTTATACCGCCATTGTTTTAATCATACTAATGCTGGTAGCATTTTCCTGGCTCCTTGTAAAAGGTACTCCATGGGAAGGCCACCTGATGGAATGGCTGAATATCATTGTGCGGTTAATGCACATCACCTTTGGCATAGCGTGGATTGGCGCTTCCTTTTATTTTGTTTTTTTAGAGAATGCATTAAACAGAACCGACAATGTAAGAGAAGAGTTGGCCGGAAACCTTTGGGCTGTTCATGGTGGTGGTTTTTATTACCTGGAAAAATATAAGGTAGCACCTAAAACAATTCCCAAAAACCTGCATTGGTTTAAGTACGAAGCTTACTTTACCTGGATATCGGGTTTTAGTTTGTTATTTGTTGTTTATTATTTTAATGCAAAGGCCATGCTGATTGATACGAACGTACTGAGCATGGGTTCAGCAACTGCTATTACTATAGGTGTAGGTTCATTTGCTGTAGCCTGGCTTTTATACGATTTGTTGTGTAAATCGCCTTTAATAAAAAAACCAATACTGTTTACGGTGATTGGCTTTTTACTTGCTGTTGGATTTGCTTTTTTTTATAGCCATGTATTTAGTGCAAGAGCGGCATATATACACTTTGGTGCAATGCTTGGTTCGCTGATGGTAGGTAATGTTTTCTTCGTAATTATCCCTTCACAAAAAGCAATGGTTAAAGCAGCCCAATTGGGGGAACCACTTGATCCGGCACTAGGAAAAAAGTCATTAGCCAGGTCGCTGCACAACAACTATTTTACTTTACCGGTTTTGTTTGTAATGATCAGCAATCACTTTCCCAGCACATTTGGCAACGCCTATTCCTGGGCTGTTTTAGCTGCTATTACATTGGGAACTGCTGGCATAAAACACTACTTAAACTTAAAGGAAAAAGGCAGGTACAATGTTTATGTACTGCCCCTATCTGTACTAATTTTACTGGCAGCCAGTTTTATTACAGCTCCACAAAAAAATACCGATGCCTGTGCTACCACGGTTAGTTTTGCCCAGGTTAATGCAATTATTATAGCAAGATGCATCACTTGTCATTCATCCCGACCAACGGATGATGTGTACACTGCCCCGCCTAACGGTGTTGTTTACGATTCGCCACAGGATATTGTAAAACTAAAAGATAAAATAATGCAACGGGTTGTAATTACCAAGACAATGCCACAGAATAACAAAACCAATATTACGCCGCAGGAAAGGGATTTAATCAGGTGCTGGATTGAGCAAGGAGCTAGTATAAAATAACCAAGATTTTACTAAGGGCTTGCGCCACAACCCAGGCTGCTGATAATACATATGGCCATTGCTTCTTTTTTTTCGCTTAACTAAAGAGGTCCTCCCCTTTTAAATTCCAATGCAATAAAATCACTTTCCGATTTAATAATTTGTACGTTTCCAATTAACCGATTATTTTTTTGAAAGAATTTTATTAACGCAACTGCTGTACAAGTTTTGAATAATCATATTGCAAGTCTTCGTGCAGGGTGCTTAGTGCTTTGTCAATTTTCTTTACCTGCGCCAGGTATAAATTGTTTAAGGCTGTACTTTTTTTAAAGGGGATGCCGGATGATTGTAAGGTACTGCAATAATGAAATAACAACTCAATTTCCACCTGGCCAGAGCCGGTGTGCTTAATATATTTATTAGTGATCCGTAAAATTTTACGCAAGCTCTTTTTAGCAAAATATAGGTTGCTTGAGTTGATCTCCTTAAACATCTCAGTGATTTCATCTTTCACTTGCTGAAGGTATAACTGCTGGTTATCGGATTGAAAAAGAAGGTAGTTCATTAACTCCTTATTATCTTTTTTAAACTTAACCAGCCGCATACAAAATGCCAGCAAATCTTTTTGTGAAAGATGTGACAGCTCTTCTTTTATTTCATTAACGGAAGCTAATTTCATTGGTGATTGATTACAAAATATGATTGTCGCAAATAATCGCTTTTAAATAATAGTATGAAAGATATTTAATAACTGAGTAATTGCATCGATATAATATTGAATGGCATTTATTGAACGAATTTATTCAAGAAATAATGCGATTCATTTATTTATAGACCGAGGATTAAAACGATATCCACAACAATGTTGACGAACAAATGACCTTAACTTTTATTGAAGTGTGAAGTAAAATAGCACTGCATGCATTAATATTGTAAAAATTATACCGATGAAAAAACTACGTCTGCTTATCCTCTTTAGTCTCGTTGCATTTTTTTGTAATGCACAACTGATACAACCCGCAAAACCCACAGAAACTTTCAGTAAAACATTTTCAATAATCGTACTCGATTATAAAAATAATTTTATCAATATACAACAGAAAGAACTTGCCGGCTCTGTTGGTAATAACATCTTTAACTCCTCTATATGCCTGCCCGGTGCCTCGCATTGCACCATTACCAGGTACAATTCCTTACAGGATAAATCTGCTAGCTGGCAGGCAACCCTTTTTGCCGGGGAAAGTTACGAGGAGGCATTGAAAGCTTATAAAAATATATTTAGCCAGGTTAAACATTCCAGCATCATGGGCATTGATAAAAAAGCAGCGGGTTTTGAGGGAGAGATGGAAAAGCCAGATGAAAACATCCGCTTTACAGTAAGTGCACTGAGGTTGAATGCTGCCGATTCACAATACAAAAACTTTACTGCAGACATAGAGCTCACCAACAACTTGGAGGGCTGGGAAGTTCACTTAAACCTGTATAGAAAAAAAGCTGATACAGAAGGTAATAGCATTGAATAAACCTTATCAACGAAACATACTTCAAACAAAAAAACCTCCTGTATGGGAGGTTCTTCATAGTCCATCAATGAAATAAATGATTGATGATTGTCTTCAGTAGTATTGGATCATTAAACGGGTTCGAGGTTTTGTAAATCTGAACTGTAAAATTCGAATAAATTATATTGTAAATTACTAGCTTTTTATTATTTATTCGGGTAGTATAACTACTACAGGCTAAATATATTTAATACCAGCGTGAATGTAACAAATGTTTTCTACAGTTGCTTTTTAAAATTGTTCGCAGCCTTTAATTTACCACTAAAAATTTTGTGCAAACGTAGCTTATGTTTGTGAAAAGATTCAATACAACCATGGATTGTTACTGGCAGGTATGCATCATGTATTATTTCACGTTGCTTGTGTAACCTGCAATACTAAATGGGAAAAGTAATAACCATGTTATAACCCTCACCTGCCAGCGTATTCAATTGTAGTTTACCATTGTTTAATTGTGCACGGACGGCGATATTGTGTAACCCCACTCCATCTTTTTTTTGATTGATGTTAAAGCCAATTCCATCGTCTTTAAAAGTAAGAATAATTGAATCCTTTGTTTGGGTAAGATTAATGTAAACATTAGTCGACGCTGCATGCTTAATCGTATTGTTTAAACTTTCCTGAACAATTCTATAGATAGATAATTTCAGTTTTTCGGATGGCATATCTTCTACGTAATTAGCGCACTCGAATACAATTTTTATCTTGTTGATTTTTTGAACACTTTCCACCAGGTCGTTTAAAGCATCTTGTAAACCTATTTCGCCCAAAGAGGGTGGTAAAAGGGATTTAGATAATTTGCGAATTTCTGCAATAGCAGTTACTATGTATGTTTTACTATCAGCCAAAAATAGTTCCCTTAAAGATTCGTCGGCAATGGCACCTTCAATGTAAAGGCGGGAGGTAGTGAGCAGTTGATTGATATTATCATGCAGTTCATTTGCAAGTTCTGTTCGTTCATTTTCCTGGGCTGTTATTACTGCTGCTGTTATTTCCTGTTGTTTAATTTGTTGCTCGTTTGCCAGCTGTTTTTCCAACAAAAACTTTTCTGTAATATCGCTTCCCATCGCTAATATGGCCTGGTGATTATCATAGTCGATAAAATGCAGTGAAAAACGGGTGTATAAAATATCTCCGTCTTTCTTTCGCAGAAGCCAGGTGCTGTCATTAGTGCTATTTTCCGCCTTTGATAATTCATTTAAACGGGCTGTTTGGGTTAAAGTACCTTTACTTTCACTAAGCAAATATTGCAGATTCATTTTTAGAAACTCACCCCTGCTATACCCATACCTATTTATCGCCATTTCATTTACATCTAGTATATTTTGGCTTGTTGCATCCCAAATAAAAATACTCTCTGGATTTTTATTAAACAAATACCTGTATTTCTCTTCGGACAATCGTTGGTTTTTGTTACTTTTCTTTCTTTCAATGCTGTAAACAATACTTTTTAAAAGTGTAGCCTGGGTTACTTCATATTTAACCAGGTAATCCATTGCGCCCAACTTTAAACTTTCTATACCCACTTGTTTATCGTCAAGCCCTGTTAGCACTATAACAGGGATATCTGCAGCAAGTTCTATAATATTTACTACGCTATTACTGCTTTCACTGTCAGGAAGGGTAAGATCTAAAAAGATGAGATCAAATTGCAACGTCTTTAAGCTAAGCTCCGCCTCAGCAAGAAAATTATTTTGAGAAATAATAGCACCTGGTATCAGTTCCAATAAATATGTTTTTACCAGGATAAAATCGCCGGTATTATCTTCAATCACTAAAATATTTAAAGATGAATTTGAAAACATAAAAACTTATTCAGGGATTTTAACTAACGAAAAACAGCAACTTTTTAAACACTTGATTACCTTTATAAAACTCTCTGAAGTTAATGGTTTAACGATATAGTGAGCAGCATTGGCTTTATCACAATCTTCCTTATCGTTGGTTGATGCGGAAGTGGTAAGCATTATCACAGGAATGTGCCGCAGGTGTGGTTGCCGCTGAATATAATTCAGTACTTCTTTCCCATCTATCCTGGGCATATTTATGTCGAGCAGTATTAAATCGGGCGGCACAGCATCCGTAAATTCATTTTTATTATCAAGATATTTTATTGCCTGTTCGCCATCTTCAACCACTGATACGGTATTATTCATGTCTAAGTCATGAAAAATATCAAGAGTTAAAATAACATCTCCCTTATTATCTTCTACCAATAAAATATGTAGCGCCTTGTTAGTCATTATAGATTGGGATTTTTTAAAAGTATTAATTTGTTTTACTGATGGTAAAACAAAAGATGCTACCGGATGGCAAATTTGGGGCCACCCATATTTTTCCTCCATGCATTTCTATAATTTTTTTACAGATGGAAAGCCCTATACCTGTGCCATTAAATTCATCTTTACTATGAAGGCGTTGAAAAATAATAAATATTTTTTCTGCAAAAACCGGATCAATTCCTATGCCGTTATCTGCCACAGTAAAAAGCCAATGATCGTATTTATCTGTTGCCATAATTCTTATTTCAGGCGCAGCCGGACCACGATATTTTAATGCATTGCCAATAAGATTTTGCATCAATTGAAACAACCGACTTGTTAATGTGCCAGCCAAAAGAGGAAGCGGCCCTACGTTAACAGTTGCCTCTTGCTCAGATATTTCTAAAGCAAATATCCCTAACACCTCGGCAACTATTTTGTTCATATCGGTATCACTGGTTAATTCCTTTGACGACGATATCTTCGAATATTCTAACAGATTGTTAATTAAGGTCTTCATTCTGTCAGCACCATCTACTGCATAATGAATGTATTTAAGAGCAGTTTCATCGAGGGTAGATTTGTGTTTATTTTCCAGTAATTTTAAAAAGCCGGTTACCATCCGCAATGGTTCTTGTAAATCGTGTGATGCTACGTACGCAAACTTTTCCAGGTCTTTGTTTGAGTCCGTTAAGGCAGCTGCATTTTCGGCTAACGCTTTGTTAAGTATAATTATCTTTTCTTCTTCGTGCTTTCTTTCTGTGACATCCTGCATGGCACCCACCATCCTTACGGCTGCACCGGTTTCGTCCCTTATAATGATGGCTTTATCCTGTACAAAGGCGAAATCGCCATTTGCTTTCCTGAATTGGTATTCGTCGTTCCAATTAATACTTCCATCTTTAATTGCTTTATAAAACGAGCTGGTTACTCTTTCAAAATCATCCGGATAAATTAATAAATCCCATTCTCCGGTGTCACCACTAAATTTATTTAAATCATATCCAAACAAAGTTTCAAAGCCCTCTCCCCTAAAGAGCTTGTTGGTTAACATATCCCAATCCCATACAGCATCAAATGTTGCCTTGGTTACATACTGGTAACGTTCATTGCTTATTAACAATTCTTTTTTGGCCTTTTTTTGACTGCTGATATCTCTGCCTATACCTAACAAACCGGTAATAGTACCAGCATTATCACGCAGCAGAATTTTAGAAATCATTAACCAGTACTTTCTGCCGCTTGTATCTACACACTGCACTTCCTTATTGTAAACAGGTATTCCTTTTTCCATTGTTTCCATGTCGCTGTTATGGCCGTCTATGCCTAACTTACCTGGGAACAGGTCTAAATCAGTCTTCCCAATTACCTCATCTTCGCAAACAATACCCATGTACATTTGATCTTTTTTGTTGGCTATAATTTTTTTGCCACTGGTATCTTTTACGTATATGAGATCGGGCATATTATCTATTAATGCCCTAAGCAAACTCCGTTCTGCCAAAAGCTTTTCTGCATCCAACTTACTTTCAGTTATATCATGGTAACTGGCCATAAAAGCATGTAAATTATCCTGTTCAAGAAAGTTGGTAACAGAGCCACCAATCCATCTATAGTTTCCATCAACATGCCTTACCCTTACCTCCCCATTTACAGTTTTACCAGGATGTAATAAAAGATCGGCTTTCATTTCTTCGAAAGCGTGCACATCGTCCGGATGCAGGAAGCTAAATAAATTAGCTCGTACACCTTCCCCAATTTGGTAGCCCACAATTTTTCCTATCGCCGGACTTTGGTAAATAGATGTACCGTCTTCCTCAAATAATATAATGGCTACCGAACTGTATTTAATTAATGTGTGGAAATATCTTTCCCTGTCAGATAATTCCGCTTCAGCTTTTTTCCTTTCAGTAATATCCCTGCCAAGTACAATAACCGATCCATCTGGTAATATACTGGAGTTAAGCTCCATTTCAATGCCGCTGCCATCTTTCCTTCTAAGCCTTCTGAAATCTATGGAAGGCTTCCTTTGCTTTAGAAAGTTAAAATTGATTAGTTGTAATTCTATGTCTTCAGCAAAAAACAAGTCTGTTAATGAAAGCTGCATAAACTCCTTCCGGGTATAACCAAGGTAATTATGTGCCTTATCATTACAATCCAAAATGGCACCATCAAGCTTATAATTTATCACCCCGTCAAAAGATTGATCGATAAGTGTTTTATATTTTGCTTCACTATCGTTTTCAATGGCCACTTTAGCTTTATCTTTTACAATAAAAAATAACGTAGCGCTATCGATGCCGTTTTCATCAGTAACAGTAGCTGTTATTTGTACCTGAATTAAATCATCATTCGCAAGTGTAAGTATAGTATCTATTGGCGAAGATGAGGGCGAGCTAAACAACTGCAGAAACCATGCATTGAATTTATCCCTTTGTGCGTGCGAAACATAATCGACTATACAATTAAAAATTACTGCCCCGTCATTTATTGAAAAAAGTGATTTGGCATGAAAATTAGATTCTGTAATATCGCCACTGGCATTTACATGGCAAATAGGAAGTGTTGTATTTGCTGTAAGTTTATTAATTAAATTTTGTTGTATGGCTACTTTTTCTAGCAGCATCTGTACGGTTACCGGCAAATTATTTACCTCAATATTATTATTATTAATTTTATTGGCTTCCGCCGGTTCAGGTGGTGAATCTACAGCCTGTTCAATATCCAACGATGACTGATCGTTTAGGGCTGTTTTAATAAATGCCGAAGCAATACCTTTACTTTTATTCATACTTTTTAAACGATTATTATCCTCGGATTCTTGTAAGGTATCCCTTTTTGATAAAGGCATCAAATACAAAGCCATATAAATGAAACTCCAAAAATTTGCTGCCAATAACTCTGGTGTAAACTATTGTAATAAGTGCCTTTTGTATTTTCTAAAATATTCACCCTTAAGAGATATTACCTTTTATTGGTTACTTTTATGGCTTATTTAGTAATTTGAAATTCATTTTTCAATATACCAACATTGGATAAAAAAATTATACAGTTTTTATTAATCGATGACCATGAAATTGTTCGCACAGGCATTAATCTATTGCTATCCAAAATATACCACCCGGTTGTAATACATGAGGCTGCAGATGGCGACAGTGCTACAGCCCTTTTAAAAAAAAATTATTACGACCTGGTATTAATGGATATTCAAATGCCGAATACCGATACGTTTGGTTTACTAGAATATATCACTATAAAATTTCCCAACATTAAAGTGTTGATATTTTCTATGAGTGCCGAGCGAATTTTCGCCAAGCGCTTTTTAAAAGCCGGCGCTAAAGGCTTTGTGTCTAAAGACGCATCGCTGGAGGAAGTTAAAATTGCCATTGGACTCGTTTTAGGCAACCGGCGCTATATAAGCGAACAGTTACAAGATCAACTGGCTGATGAATTAGCACCGGCTGCAAGCAAGAGTCCCTTTGACGAATTAAACCCGAAAGAATTTGAAATTGTAACGTTGTTTCTAGCTGGGGAACAAATAGCTACAGTAAGTAAAACGCTACATCTAAAGTCGTCTACAGTTGGCTTATATAAAAATAAAATCTTTGGCAAACTGGGAGTCAAAAATTTTTTAGAGCTACAGGCTTTGTATGATCAATACCATTTTTAGTGCTACACTTATTCTTGATAATCTTCTTGTTGGTTTATCTAACAAGGGTTACGTTACCTTTAAAGGAAAGCATACTGTTATTATCACAAATCAATTCTAGTATATACACATAAACATCTGCGTTAAGCTTAGTCCCTCTGTGCTTACCATCCCAACCTGCACTTGCATCATTGGAATTAAAGCTGTTTTTTTCAAAGACTACCTCACCCCAACGGTTAAAAATACGCATGGATTTTATTTTAAAAACGCCTGTACCCCTTGGGTAAAATAAATCATTGGCGCCATCATCATTGGGAGAAAACAGGTTTGGAACAAATATGTTATTGCCATTGCAAATAACAAACACATTTACCCTGTCTCTTGCTGTACAACCACCTGTGTTTTTTACTTCAACAGTGTACTCTGTATTTTGTATTGGTTTTACTGTTATGCCATCCCGGCCGTTACGGAATATATCTCCGGTTGGCGTCCAGTTAACCGCTGTAACATCATCAGAAACGGTTGCGTCCAGGTCTATAGGTTGTCCTACATTGATTGTTTTATCCTCACCTGCATTTACCGATGGTATTGGATAAACAGTAAGTTCAATAAAGCCGGTATCCTTAAAGCAGCCCCTATCATCGGTACCAATTACTCTATAGTTGGTGGTAGTATCCGGCTGTGCTGTTGGCGACGCAATCGTTGTACTATTTAAGCCTTTGGCAGGCGACCATTGATAAGTGCTTGCGCCATTGGCTTCAATACGCTTTCCCTGTCCGGCGCATAATATAAGTGGCCGGCTGTAGGTCATTGTAAAAGGCTGCTTTACATTTACAGAAACTGCCTCTTTACTGATACATCCTTTTAGGGAGGTTCCTGTTACAATATATTTTGTGGTGGTAATTGGCGATGCAATGGGCGCTGCGCAATTGGTACAACTTAATTCAATAGCAGGGCTCCAGTTATAACTAACTGCACCGGTAGTTTGTAGCGTTAAATGTTGGCCTTTGCAAATTAAACTGTCTTTGGTTACCTTCATAGCGGGCAGTGCGTAAGCCTCAATAACATGTGTAATTGTTTTTGAACAACCATTACTGCTGGTGGCTGTAAGGCTCAAGTTGTAAATGCCTGCTGTACCATATACTTGCTCAGGCGGATTTTGCATTTCAACAATACTGCCATTTGCCATTGTCCATTTCCAATTCAAGGCAGATGTATCTGCGCCTGTTTGAAGCACCTGCAGGGTTGTGGTTAGAGGCACACAACCATTACTGCTTGATAATATATTCATATCAGGTGCATTAACAACCTTTACCGCCACCGCTGATTTATAGGTTGACTTGCATCCATAACTGGCAGCCACTGATAAAGATGGATAATAAGTACCAGTTAATGTGTATTGATGAACAGGGTTGCTTTCGGTAGAGCTGCTGTTATCTCCAAAATCCCAAAGATAATTTACCAATAAATCGTTGCTGAGCGTAGTATTGATAAAAGAAACATCGCCCTTATCGCAAACTACTTTATCTGCGAAAGTAAAACCAGCGTTGGTGAAAATATTAGTAACGGTGTCTTTACCGGTAACAGGTACCCTGCAACCAACATAGTCTACCAGTATTATTTTGGGTACAAACTTTCCAGAATCCTGGTACGTGTGGGTGATCGTAGTATCGATGCCGCTAACTGTAACTCCGTCATTAAAATCCCATATGTAAGAGACTGCATCTGTCGAGTGCGCAACAAATTTTACCTGGTAAGGCCTACATAAACTTAACGGGACATAATTTATTGATCCTTGCGGACCTTTCACAACTATTTGTTTTTGGGTTTTATTGATACAGCCACCTGGCCCCTTGGCATATAATGTAATTGTATAAACTCCAGGGTAACTGTAAAAATGAGAAGGATTATGAACATCTGTAGATGTACTATCTCCAAAATCCCAAAACTCATCTGCCGAATTGATGGATTGGTTGGTAAATTGAATGAGCAGGGGTGGGCATGTTTTAAAGGAATCACTCATAGCAAAACGAGCGGTTGTTTTTACAATTTTTGCGGCATTTATGATTGTGCTGGAATCTGAACAACCGTATTTGTCAACAACATATGCTTTAACTGTATAAACACCTTCCTGCCTATAGCTATGACTGGGTAGTTGTAGCGAAGAGCCTGTACCATCGCCGAAATCCCAGCGATAGGTAATTCCGGCTGTCCAGTAAGGCAATAGAAATCTAACCGGAAAATCGGGACAAGCAATTGTGTCTTGTACATAAAACCTGGCGATAGCCCTATTAATTTGTACCGGCTTAACCATTTTAAAAGTATCAATACATCCTTTGCTGTCAATTAATTTTAAAGACACAAAATAGCTGCCTTCTTTAGCATAAATATGCTGAAATGGTTGCGCAGTAAGGGTATCAGTTATTCCATCTCCATAATTCCATATCCAGTTTTTAATGGGTTGTGCTATAGTTGTAATAGAACTATCAGAAAAAACGGTTGCAGAATTAATGCAGGTAACGGGTGAAGAAGTTCCAAATAAAGCCATTGGACCATTTACATTTATATACCTTGGTTTTACCAATGTATCCCTGCAATTTAAATAATCAAGCGTAATTAATCTTACCGTATAATTACCCGTTGCCGCGTAGGTATATTCGGTGTAATTACTTCTTGTGTTGTATACAACGCCGTCGCCATAACTCCAGTAAAACCTGGCTACATCCTCGTTGTTTAACCCTGTGCTGAAACTAATGTTACTGCCCTTACAAACAAGGGAGTCGGAGGCAAAAAAGGCAGCTTTAATATTTAGAACTCGTACTTGCTTAACTAAAGAATATTGACAACCGGTAGAATCGTTCCAGGCTTTTAGCTTTACTGAATACATTCCTTGTGAAGGAAAAGTATGTGCCGGATTTTTTTCGATGGAAGTAGTGCCATCACCAAAATCCCATAAACAGCTTGTGGCATTTATAGAAAAGTTAGTAAAATACCTTACCAATGGAGTGGCACAATTAATGGTAAAATTAAATTTTGTAACTACGGGTTTAATATAGATATATCTAACATACCTGGCGGTATCTGCACATCCACCATTCATTGCAATTAACTTTACTGTCATCCAGCCGGTATCTTTATAGATATGAATTGGCTCAAACTCGTAGCTCATACTATTGTCTCCAAAATCCCAAATAAAGGTGTTTGCTCCGCCGGTGGTAAGATTGGTGAAAGTAATAGGCGTGCTGGCACAACTATTTTTTTCACTGACCGAAAACACTGCTCGGGGCTGTGTATTTACTTTGATGGCCTGGGGCATTTTGACGGTATCCTTGCAGCCACTTGCGGCGGTACCAATTAAGGAAATATCATAATAGCCTGTACGGGCGAAGACGTGAGTAGGTGCCGCTTGTGAGCTGCTGGTGCCATCGCCGAAATCCCATGCATAGCTCGTGACCGGATCAACTGAATTGGTTATCGCAGTTAATGATTTGGTAAAAGCCTGGCAGCCGCTGTCCGGCAAATTATCAAAATATAAAAATGGTTTATGAATTTTTACATACCCAATTCTTTTTAAGGAATCTTTACAACCATTATTGTTTGTAACTATAAGTTTCACCGTAAAGTTTCCAGTATCTGAAAACTGGTGAACAGGATTAGATAAAGTAGATGTTGTACTATCACCAAAAGTCCAGGAATAGTTATTTCCACTTAAAACCTGGTTGGTAAAAGTAGATTTCAAAGGAGGCCGGCAACCGAGTAGAGCATCGGCAGAAAAATTTGCACTTACCGGGTTTGTAACCGTTATGTTTTTTATTAAAGAATCTACACAACCATATTGGCTTTGGATAACCTGCTTTACTGTATAAATTCCACCCACAGCATATGTATGAGTTGGATTAATTAATGTTGAACTGGTACCATCACCAAAATCCCATTGGCTGTTGAACGTTCCCGTATTAACTACTTGGTTTTGAAAAACTATTTTGGTAGGTGAGCAGGTTGCAGCTACATTGTTGGTAAACCCGGCTTTTGTGCCATAGTTTTTAATATATTCAGGCTTATATAAAGAGGCGGTACAACCATAGCTATTGGTAACCTTAAGAGTTACATTGTAATTTCCAATGTAAGTAAAGGTATGAGATGGCTGCTTCTCTGAGGACAATACACCATCTCCAAAATCCCAAAGTCTGTTTGTTATTACACCTCCGTCACCGGTGCTTTCATCTAAAAAAACAGCTGTGAATGGATTGCAACCTAAACTGCTCACGGTACTAAAACTTACCACCGGTTGTTCAATAACATGTATTAAATTTATTTTCACCAAAGTATCCTGGCTGTTACCAGCCTTTACCAATAATTTGATGGTATAAAAACCAGGCTTAAAATAAGTAGCGGATGGATTTTGTAAGTTGGAGAAAGTGCCGTTGCCGAGGTCCCACTTCCATTCTGCAGGTTGACCTGTTGACTGATCAGCAAAATTTACAACTATAGGAGAACAACCGCTTACCAGGTTAACCGAAAAATTTGCCACCGGCTGACTTAATGCCCAACTGCTGCAGGCAATTAAGATGCCGGTAAGCAGGTAGTTTAAGAAGTGGTTTTTTGGGTTTAACATTGGTTTCATGGTAGTACTGTAAAATTCTGTTGTATATCGTCAATGGCTGCTGTAGATGTACTGCTTGCTCTACAACCATTTAAATAAATGCTTTAATATTATTGGTATTGATAGCTACAGAAACCATATTTAAACTAAGTGAATAGTATTTTCGGTATTTGCAGCTACGACTTTCGTGGGAGGTACTTTATAAAAACGGCAAAAGAGGGCATTTAGTATAACACAAATATCAAAATTTAACATTTGAATTGGGGCTAAGACAGCCCTGGAAAAGTAGAAACAACAAAAAGAAGATGTAAGAGTAGGAAAAGTATTTTTTTAAAACCCTCTTTTGAGTAAGAAAAACCGACAGAAATCAATACAGGAAACACTTTTAGATTTAAAACCTTGTAAGGTAAATTATTCTTTCAAGAGCACTAAAACTACATAACACTAAGATATTAACTATGTAATGTAGCCAAATTACTACCTAAAACATCTTGAAAGTTTTATACCTTTTAGTGAGTAAATCAGGGATTTTTAAACCAGTAGCTTTTAGTAGTTCAAATTAGTTAATTTGAATATTGTGTAGAAAGCGAAAAATAAAGGCGGAAATATATTTTTAGGCAGAACAAAACAAATTAGATAATGCCTAACAACATCAGCAATTAAAATAATTACAGAGGATAGCTTTTAATAAAATCAATGGCTTTAATCATATCATAATGCAGAATACGATCTGCGTCGTTAAAAGGTACTACCTGCTGAAATGCTGTGACTATTTCCTCAATAAACGGTGAAGTTTTTAAAGGTCTCCTGAAGTTGAGTGCCTGCACTGCGGTTATTAATTCTATTGCCAAAACCTTCTCAACATTTTCGATAACCCGTTTGCATTTGGTTGCAGCATTTGCGCCCATACTTACATGATCTTCCTGGTTATTGCTGGATGAAATAGAATCAACGCTTGCCGGCGTACATAGCTGTTTGTTCTCGCTAACGATACCCGCAGCTGTATATTGAGGTATCATTAAACCCGAATGCAAGCCTGGATTTTGAACCAGGAACATAGGAAGTCCATGTTGCCCGCTGATAAGCTGGTAGGTACGCCGCTCAGAAATATTAGCTATCTCACTCATGGCAATGGCTAAAAAATCCAGTGACATAGCCAATGGCTGACCATGAAAATTACCACCACTTACAATTAAATCATCTGCAGGAAAAATATTGGGATTATCGGTAACCGAATTAATTTCTTTGATAAAAACATCCAGCACATAATTAAAAACATCTTTGCTGGCGCCATGTACCTGCGGTATACAGCGAAAGGAATAGGGGTCCTGAATCTGTTCTTTTATTTTGGCGGCTATCTGACTACCCGCCAGGTATTTTCTCAATTGCGCCGCAGTATCCACCTGTCCTTTATGTGGCCGGATAGCGTGTATTTTTTCGTGCAGGGGTTCAGCTACACAATCAAAAGCATCATACGAAATTGCGGAAATTAAATCAGCCCATTTGAGCAACCTATCCGCCTGTACAAGGCTGTGTAAACCAAACGCACTCATAAACTGAGTACCATTTATCAAGGCAAGTCCCTCTTTACTTTTTAACTCCAGGGGCAACCAGCCAAAGGACTTAAGCGCTTCTGCCGCAGGCATTTTTCTTCCAGCGTAGTTTACTTCACCCAGCCCGAGCAAGGGCAAACTTAAGTGGCTTAAGGGTGCCAAATCGCCGGAAGCTCCCAATGAACCTTGCGTAAAAACTACCGGTAATACATCGTTGTTGTGCATCTCCATCAGCCGTTTTACTGTTTCGATATGTATGCCCGAATGGCCATAACTCAATGATTTTATCTTGAGCATTATCATCAGCTTTACAATAGCTGGCGGTACTTCCTCCCCTAAACCACAGGCGTGAGATTCTATTAAATTAACCTGCAAATGCTGTAACTGATCTTTATCAATGTGGACATTTTGGAGGTAACCAAACCCGGTGTTAATACCATAATACAACGCTTCACCATCCTCAATTTTTCTATCAAGATACGCCCTGCATTCGGTAATACGGTGGTGCGCATCAAAAGTGATTGACACCAGCTGGTTGTACGCCAATAAGTTTTTTATTTGTTGAAAATTGGTAAAGGTTTTGTCTAATGGCAGGTAGTTATAACTCATTCAATGCACCCTTACAAAGGGAAATTTTTTGGTAAATAGAAA
This sequence comes from Chitinophagaceae bacterium, assembly GCA_025360525.1. Lineage (GTDB taxonomy): Bacteria > Bacteroidota > Bacteroidia > Chitinophagales > Chitinophagaceae > Ferruginibacter. The sequence continues at coordinate 21,351 of JANYCA010000100.1, forward strand.
ATTAGCTTCTACTTTCAAAAGTAATACAAAAATACTGTTATGGAATTATTGGCACTTTCAATTGCACCCGGTATTGCCATCTGTCTTTTTGTTTATTTAAAAGATAAGCAGGAAAAAGAACCAATCGGGCTGCTGCTGGTTAGTTTTTTATTGGGTATGCTGAGTACCATACCTGCAGTAATCGTACAAATGCTATCGGGCATTAACCTCGAAAGCCTTGCTGGCAAAAGCTATCAGCATAAGGCTTTTTTTGCATTTGCCGTGGTGGGGCTAAGTGAGGAGCTTAGTAAATTTGTAATGATTCGGTTTTATGCTTATCGTAAAAAAGTATTTGACGATCCTTTTGATGGTATTGTATATGCGGTAATGGTAGGAATGGGTTTTGCCACTTTTGAAAATATCGGTTACGTTTATCAGCATGGCTTTGCTACCGGGGTAATGCGGATGTTTTTATCTGTACCAGCTCATGCAACCTTTGCGGTGTTGATGGGATATTTTTTAGGTTTAGCTAAATTCAACAGCGGCAAAAGAAGCTGGTATATGTTGTTGGCAATTTTTTGGCCCGTATTTTTTCATGGTGCATTCGACTTCTTTTTATTTGTTGGCAATAGCTGGATGCATGTTTGCGGAGCACTGGGTTCTTTTTTTGTTGCCATACAACTATCAAAACGTGCTATCCGAAAACATATAGCGTTATCATCTTCAAATTTTAAATAGCAACACCTAATATTTTTCGTAAAGATCCCTGATAACAACGCTTGCTGTAATACAACCTACAATGGCAGGCATATAAGAAACTGTACCAATTATTGACTTTTTGGGATATGCTTTTTCGGTAACCATCACTTTATCCGGGTCAATGGCTTCCGGGCTAAATACCACTTTTACTCCGGTTGTGATACCTAGTGCATGCAATCTTTTTCGAACATACCGTGCAAGTTTGCAATTATAACTATCGGCAATGTCTGCCACTTGAATCTGGCTCGGATCTACCCTGCCACCAGCTCCCAAAGAACTTACAATAGGAACATTGCGGTCGATACAGGTTTTCATCAACCATACCTTGGGAGTTAATGTATCAATGCAATCAACTACATAATCAAAATGGCCATTTTCAACCACAGTTATCGTTTTATCCGTTTCTAAAAAATCAGTCAACACCTGCAGTTCAATTGCCGGATTAATATCTCTTATTCTTTCCGCCATCACCTGCGCCTTAAACATGGCTGCATTGCTGTGTAGTGCTGCTATTTGCCGGTTGCAATTGCTTAAGTCCACTACATCTCCATCAACGATGGTCATTTTACCTACGCCGGCACGTGCAATCATTTCAGCACATATACCTCCTACCCCGCCAAGCCCAACTACCAATACATTTTTGCTTTGAAGTTTCAGTATATTCTTTTCTCCCAACAATAATGTTGTCCTGCTCATCCAATATGGAATCATGGTAAATTAATTGATAATTGATAATCGATAATGAGTTGAACGAAAAGTGTAAGGAATCAAGGGACGTAAAACGTCTCTTGTGCAAAAATTAAAACTAAATACTTTGTCCTTTCCTCTAGCCTAAATTCTTTACCTTGGATGCAAAAATCACTTATGCATTTGAATACCGGAAAAATAATTTTCATTGTTGGATGCCTGATAAATTCCTTAGTTGCAAATACCCAAACAATTAATGTGATTACATCAGGGCAAAAGACTTCTTTACGTGGATTGAGTGTAGTAGACGACCGGGTGATTTGGGTAAGCGGAAGCAATGGTATGGTAGGCAAAAGTGTGGACAGCGGACATACATGGAAATGGATTACCGTAAAGGGTTTTGAAAAAACTGACTTTCGGGATATTGAGGCTTTTGACGAAACCAGTGCAGTGATAATGGGCGTTGCAGAACCGGCCTATATTTTACGTACTGCCGATGCCGGCGAAACCTGGAAAGTAGTTTATGAAAATAAGACGAAAGGCATGTTTTTAGATGCGATGGAATTTTGGAATATCAACAGTGGTATTGTTGTTGGCGATCCCATTGACAATAAAATATTTATTGCAAGAACCTTTGATGGTGGCATTAGCTGGAGAGATATTCCTGCTGCAAACTACCCTTTAACAGACAGTGGCGAAGCGATGTTTGCAAGCAGCGGCACCAATGTAAGGAAACTAACACAACAGGAAGCAGTAATTGTAACCGGTGGATTGCGAAGCAGGCTATTTATAAAAAACAAGCAAATTCATTTGCCCTTACTGCAAGGAAAACAATCAACCGGAGCCAATTCTGTTGCAATAAAAAACAAAAAAATGATGATAATTGTGGGCGGCGATTTTACCACCAAAGATTCAAGCATTGGCAATTGCATTATTACAAACGATGCAGGAAAAACATGGACATTTCCAGTAACAGCGCCACATGGATATAGGAGCTGTGTAGAATATATTAGTAAAAAAAACTGGATTTGCAGCGGGCTAAATGGGATAGATTATAGCGACGACGACGGCACCAACTGGCAATGGATCAGCAAAGAAAGTTTTCATGTATGCAGAAAAGCGAAAAATGGCAAGACCGTTTTCTTTGCCGGGATGGGAGGTAAAATAGGTAAACTATTAAATAACTAAATAAAAGGTATTACGACATAAAATACACCGATTATTTATAAGAATATTAGCGAAAGATTTTCGACCATTAACAAAACAAAGAAGTACCTCAATTACAAACATCAAAAAAGACAATCACCGCCAATAAGCCAACTCATTACAATTGTAGGCAGTGTAGAAAATATTGCCCATCATTTTTTAAACATAAAATACACGGCTCCCATTAAAAACGCAAAACTTACCAGGTATTTCCAGTGAAATGGTTCTTTTAGATACAGCACGGCAAAAACAGCAAATACTATCAATGTAATAACTTCCTGAGTAATTTTTAACTGAAAGGCATTGATACCATTTAAATAACCAATACGATTGGCAGGTACCATCAGACAGTATTCAAAAAATGCAATACCCCAACTTATAACAATTGCTTTCCATAATGGGAGACTGCTGTTTTTTAAATGCCCATACCATGCAATCGTCATAAAAATATTTGAAAACAGCAAAAGTGCTATTGTACGTATCATAAATAATGAATAATTTTAAAGATAAATTAACGGTAGTTGTTGCAAACTTAATTCGATATTAATAAAACAATTAATTCAATTGGCATGATTTTGGAAAGCGAACACACGAAGCAACTGAATTAAATAAACATTGCTGTTGTAATTTAGTTAGACCAGCTACAGAAAAGAAACCCATTAATAACAACGAAAAACAAAGTATCATGGCATTTGAAAATTTCCCTTCGGCAACACCCCAACCTTCAACACCCCCACAGGTTCCCAAAACGGACTGGCGGTTTTTTTTAACTATCGGCCTCATAATAGTATTGTTAGGTACATGGGGTTATATAATCTGGGACAAAAACAAAGTAACAGAAACTATTCAGCAAAAAGATGTACAATATGCATCTGCTGTTTCAGAAAAAGACACACTTAAAAATCTATTGGATGAAGCTACCATGCGGTACGATGCATTAAAAACCTCCAATGCAAAAAAAGACAGTACGATTACATCTAAAGACAGGGATATTGCAGAAAAAAGGGCTAAAATACAAACTATTCTTTCCAAAGTAAACGCAACAAAAGAAGAGCTTGCACAAGCGAAATCAATGATTGCTTCTTTAAATACCGACATTGAATCTTACAAAGTACAGATTGAGGAACTGAAAGGACAAAACCAACAATTAACTGTAGAAAAAGAGGCTGTGACGCAGGAGAGAGACGTTGTGAAAAAAGACTTAGAGTCTGCCAAAACTGATATCAAGCAAAAGGAAGATGTAATTGATGTAGGCTCTACACTCCATGTTGGAGGATTTAATATTGTTGGCATTGATCAGAAAAACAGTGGTAAAGAAAAAGAAACTACCAAGGCAAAAAAGGTAGATAAATTAAGGATATCATTTGTAATTGATGACAACCGTATTGCCGCTTCTGGTCCTAAAGACTTATATGTTTGTATGACAGGTCCGGATGGTAAGCCTATTGCTGTAGAAGCGCTGGGTTCGGGTATTTTTACTACAAGAGAAGACGGTGAAAAGACATTTACACAAAAAGTACAGATTAATTATACACAAGGGCAACGTCAAACCGTAAGTTTTGATTGGAAACAGAATACACCTTTCCAGATAGGCAACTACAAAATTGAGGTGTATCACAACGGATTTAAAATAGGAGAAGGCGTAAAAGAATTCAAGAAAAGCGGATTATTTGGATAGTTGATAAAAATAAGATCATTATAAAAAACGCTCCTTACAAATGGAGCGTTTTTTATAATCAGTAAAGTGGAAATCAACAGTAATCAGTAAACCCAGCAAAGCTCAGTATTGGCTTTTTCTGCAGCCTCTATCTCTGTGAAAGACGAAAGTATATCAGCTTTCCCTTTTTGAATGCATACAGAATGTTCGAAATGTGCGGAAGGCTTTGCATCTTCTGTCCGTATCGTCCATCCATCTTTATCATGAAATACATTCTTGGTGCCCAAATTTATCATAGGCTCAATGGCAATGGTCATAAATTCTCTTAATTTGGCACCACTACCACGTTTACCATAATTGGGTACTTGTGGTTCTTCGTGCAGATGCCTGCCAACACCATGCCCAACAAGATCTCTTACTACTCCATAACCATTCTCTCGTTCAGTATGCAACTGAATAGCATAACCTATATCACCAACCCTGTTTCCATGAACTGCTTTTTCAATTCCTTTATAAAGCGACTCCTTAGTAACTTTTAATAATTTTTTGGTATCGTCGCTGATATTACCAATTGCAAAAGTATAAGCACTGTCGCCATGAAACCCAGCTTTGAAAACCCCTACATCTACAGATACAATATCACCATCTTTCAGGATATCTTTGGTAGGGAATCCATGAACAACGGCATCGTTAACTGACATGCAGCAGGCAAATGGAAATGCAGGATTACCATAGCCTTTAAAAGAAGGTGTAGCATCGTTACTTCGGATAAAATCTTCGGCGAGCTGGTTTAAATCCCCCGTAGTAACACCAGGCTTTATTGCAGCAGCTACTACAGCCAGTGTTTTACTTACCAACAGATTGCTTATCCTCATTAGTTCAACCTCTGCCTTTGTTTTATAATGAATCATATTTATTCGTCTTTGTAATAGAAGAATTTTTATTGTTGCAATATTGTAATAAAATAAACCCCGACTTTTATGTCAGGGTTTACAAAACTTTTTATGTTCTTATTTTTATCATTGCTTTACTTTCATAAAGCACTAAACTAAATTCCGCTTGTTGCAGTTTGCCGTCCCTGAACCCTGCCACTACTCATTAAGCCATCATATTGACGCATCAACAATTGCGTTTCTATTTGTTGTAATGTATCTAAAACCACCCCTACCATAATTAGTAGAGAAGTACCACCGTAGAAAGTTGAAAAACTTTGCTGTGTTTTAAAAACTAATTCAAATATACCTGGCAAAATACCCACGAAGGCCAATAAGATTGCACCTGGTAATGTGATCCTGTCCATGATAGTTCCGATATAATCCGCAGTAGGTTGCCCCGGCTTTACACCAGGAATAAAACCGTTATTCCTTTTAAGATCCTCGGCCATTTGCTTTGGATTGAAAATTAATGCAGTGTATAAAAATGTAAAAGCAATTACACAAATGGTGTAAACAATCATATAAACAACATTCTTATGATCGGTAAAATACTTTGCCCAGCCTCCACCAGTGAAGCCGGAAAAAATAGTTGGAAGAAACAAAATTGCCTGGGCAAAAATGATTGGCATTACACCTGCTGCATTCACCTTTAAAGGAAGGAAATTTCTTGCACCACCAAATTGCCTGTTACCAACAATTTGTTTAGCATAATTCACCGGCACCCTTCTTGTTCCCTGTATCAATAATACAAGTCCCATGATGATGGCAATTAAAAAAGCAATTTCGATAAGGAAAATTAATAAACCACCGCCACCTTTAGTAGCACGTGATGTCCATTCCTGTATGAAAGCTTCGGGAAGTCTTGCTAAAATTCCCATCATAATTATAATGGAAGTACCATTACCCAAACCTTTATCTGTAATTTTTTCACCCAGCCACATTACGAATAATGTACCCACAGTTAAAATGATTACAGTTGACACGACGAAATAAGGAAGATACGCTGGAATTAATGCTTCTGCATTACCCTGGCTCTTTAAAAACCCAATATAAGCTGCTGCCTGAAAGGCTGTAACAACCACGGTCAGGTAACGTGTCCATTGGTTTATTTTTTTTCTGCCGCTTTCTCCTTCCTTTTGCACCTTCTGCATTTGAGGAACCAAAATAGTCATCAACTGCATAAAGATGGAGGCAGAAATGTAGGGCATAATACCCAATGCTAAAATAGAAGCTTTATGAAAAGCACCACCTACAAAAGCATCCAACAAACCAAGCATACCACTTTTAGTACTATTGGTAAGATTTGCTAATTTATTTGGATCGATACCTGGCAATACAATGAAGGATCCCAACCGATAAATAAAAATTAACAATAAAGTAAAAATTATCTTGTTCCGCAGCTCTTCAATGCTCCAGATATTCTTTAGTGTTTGAATGAATTTCTTCACAGAATAAAACGTTTAATGGTTGTTGTAAAACTAAAAAAGACGCTTTACGTACCTGCCTTATCGGGCAAGCAGAAATGCGTCTGTAAATATCGTAAAATTATTTAACTATTTCTACTGTACCACCTGCTGCTTCGATTGCAAGTTTAGCTTTTGCACTAATGGCATTTACTTTAAAAGCAAATTTACCGGTGATTTCTCCGTTACTTAAAACTTTTACAAGGTCATTTTGGCTAATAATACCGTTAAAATACAAGCTTTCGAGATTAAATTCTGTAATGCTATATTTAACTGCAAGCTCATCAATTTGGCCAATGTTAAGCACTTTATAGTCAATACGGTTAATGTTTTTAAAACCACGCTTAGGTACACGACGTTGAATAGGCATCTGACCACCTTCAAAACCCATTTTACTTTTGTAACCAGCACGACTTTGTCCACCCTTGTTACCTTTTGTAGATGTACCACCTTTACCACTTGCTTCACCACGACCAATACGTTTTGCTTTGTGTACAGAACCTTTGGCGGGTCTTAGAGAATGTATATTCATTTTATTGTTGATTTTGAACTTACGGGGAATCGCCCCTCGCTGTTAAATAATATGATAAATTGTTAATTTACTTATTGGTCAATTGCCAATGTGTAGTTAAATGCTTACGCTAATTCTTCCACAGTAATAAGATGATTAACTTTTGTAACCATACCCAAAATTTGCGGAGTAGCTACAACCTCAACTGTTGCATTCAACTTCCTTAAACCCAATGCTTTCATTGTCCTCTTTTGGCGTTCAGGCCTGTCAATGATGCTTTTAACTTGTGTTACTCTTATCTTTTTCATATCAATGCCCTATGGTGGGAATTTTTAATTTTAAATTAAGATTGATGTCTTTACTCAAACCAGGAATAAGAACATTTATCCGTTAAATACTCTTTTTAAAGAGATACTTCTTGCTTTGCTGACAGCAATAGGCTCTCTAAGTGTTGCAAGCGCTTTTACTGTTGCTTTTACCACATTGTGTGGGTTTGCAGAACCAAGGCTTTTGGCCAAAACATCCGTTACACCAGCACTTTCTAAAACAGCTCTCATACTACCACCGGCAATTACGCCGGTACCATGAGCTGCAGGCTTGATGAAAACTTTTGCAGCACCTTCTTTAGAAAACTGATCATGAGGTATAGTGCCATGCATGATAGGAACTTTTATGAGGTTCTTTTTTGCATCTTCAATACCTTTTGTTATTGCTTCCTGAACTTCTTTGGCCTTACCTAAACCCTGTCCAACAATGCCGGCTCCGTTACCAACCACTACCAAAGCAGAAAAACTAAATGCACGTCCACCTTTTGTAGTTTTAACTACACGGTTAATTGAAACAACTTTTTCTTTCAACTCAAGGTCACCTGCCTTTATTTTGTGATCGTTTGACTTTATCATGTATATACCTTATTAGTAAATTAAAAATTAGAATTGTAAGCCTGCTTCTCTTGCTCCTTCAGCTACTGCTTTTACCCTGCCGTGATAAATATATCCACCACGATCAAAAACAACTTTAGTAACACCCAGCTCAACAGCTTTTCTTGCAATTGCATTACCAACTAATTTGCTCTTTTCAGATTTGGTAACTTTTTGAGCTTTAATATCTTTATCTCTTGAAGATACAGCAGCAATTGTTTCGCCAACTTCATCATTAATTAATTGCACGTATATATCGGTATTACTTCTAAATACGCTTAACCTTGGCTTACCTGCAACTCCACTTATTTTCTTACGAATGCGGAATTTGATTTTTTGACGAGCTGTTCCTTTATTATTCATATACTTATTTTTAATCCCGATACTGCCGGGAGAAATTAGTTATTTTGTTTATTGAGATAGTTAAAATTTTAATGAAGTATATTAATATATCATTAAACCAACTAAAACTATTTGCTATTTACCAGCGCTTTTACCAGCTTTTCTTCTCAACACTTCGCCAGCAAATTTAACGCCCTTACCCTTATAAGGCTCAGACTTACGTAAACCTTTAATTTTTGCACATACCTGGCCAAGTAATTGTTTATCCACACCTTCAAGGGTAATCATTGGATTTTGACCTTTTTCTTGTGAGGTAACGATTTTCAACTCACTCGGTATTTCAAAAATAATGTTGTGAGAATAACCCAAAGCCAGATCAAGAATATTACCCTGATTGGCCGCTTTATAACCAACACCTACCAACTCAAGCTTTTTTGAATAGCCTTCTGTAACACCCTTAACCATATTGCTGATTAACGACCGATACAAACCATGCATTGCTCTATGACGTATTTGATCAGTAGGACGACCTACTTCAAGTGTATTGTCTTTAACTTCAATAGTGATATCTCTATCAACTGTTTGCTTTAATTCGCCTTTAGGTCCTTTAACAGTTACAATATTACCAGCACCTAGTGTAATACTAACACCCTGAGGTATTTCTACTGGCTTTTTTCCTATTCTTGACATAGTCGGTTTTTAATTTTAAAATAATAGATTGATCTGTGTTCAGCCACGACTCAGGCTTAATTATCAAATCGTTTAAATATATCAATACCCCAATGGGCTAATTAATTACTAGTAAATATTACACAATACCTCACCCCCCACATTTTGAGATTTTGCTTCTTTATCAGTCATTACACCTTTTGACGTAGAGATAATTGCAATACCCAAACCGTTTTTCACCCTCTTAAATTCGTTAGGTTTAGAATAGGTACGTAAACCCGGACGGCTTACTCTTTCTAAGCTTTGTATAACAGGCAGTTTGGTAGATGGATCGTACTTTAAGGCTATTTTAATTAAACCTTGTTTGTTATCATCTTCAAATTTATATTTTAAAATGTATCCCTTATCATACAAGATTTCGGTGATACGCTTTTTAAGATTAGAAGCAGGAATTTCCACAATACGGTGATTGGCCATTTGTGCATTACGAATTCTTGTTATAAAATCTGCTATAGGATCAGTTACCATTGTTATTTAAATTAGTTTTTTTATAAATTATTTCAATGCGATATCCATTACTCCCCGTCAAGGGAATGGGGCATTACCAGCTTGCTTTTGTTACACCAGGTATTTTACCTTGTAAAGCCATATCACGGAACATATTTCTGGACATTGCGAAATGACGCATATATCCTCGTGGACGTCCGGTTAACTGGCAACGGTTTCTTAAACGAACCGGCGATGCATTCTTTGGAAGTAAATCCAATGCTGCATAATTACCTGCTGCCTTAAGAGCTGCCCTTCTTTCAGCATATTTAGCGCACATTACTTCACGCTTTCTTTGCCTGGCTTCTACTGATTTTTTTGCCATAATTATAATTTGATTATCTATTTTTTAATATTTTTGAAAGGCATACCCAATTCTTTAAGCAACTCATATGCTTCTTCGTTTGTAGATGCAGTAGTTACGAAAGTAATATCCATACCAGTAATTTTATTTACCTTATCAATATCAATTTCTGGAAAGATTATTTGCTCAGTAATACCTAAAGTGAAATTTCCACGGCCATCAAACGATTTATCATTTACACCTTTAAAATCACGTACCCTTGGTAATGATACAGATACAAACCTGTCTAAAAATTCAAACATTTTAACACCTCTAAGCGTTACCCTTGCACCAATTGGCATGTTCTTACGCAATTTGAAGTTGGAAATATCCTTCTTACTCATTGTAGGAACAGCCTTTTGTCCCGTAATGGTTGATAATTCTTCAACAGAAATATCGACCAGCTTTTTGTCGGCAACCGCACCATTAACACCACGGTTAAGACAAATTTTTGTAAGCTTAGGAGCTTGCATTACAGTTTTGTAAGAAAACTTCTTCATTAAAGCAGGTACTACTTCTTTAGTGTACTTTTCTGCTAATCTTGGAGTGTAAGTTGCTGTACTCATTATTTTATAACCTCCCCTGATTTTTTAGATGTTCTAATAGATTTACCATTTTCCCTGGTACGGGTAACCTTTGCTCCACTACCTGCTTTTGCATCCCAAAGCATTACATTGGAAATAGCAATTGGAGCTTCAATTTTAACAATACCGCCTTTTGTGTTTTGTGAAGTAGGCTTGGTATGCTTGGTAACGATGTTAACACCTTCTACCAACACACGCCCTTTTTCAGTAATTACTTCCAAAACCTTGCGTGGTTTTTTTGCGTCTTTATCATCACCGGCAATTACAACAACGTTGTCGCCCTTTTTAATGTTAAATTTCGGTTTGAATCTTGTACTCATTTTTTTATTAAGCTTTGAGCTGTCAGCTATGAGCTTCGAGCAATTAAAATCTTTTATTACAATTTTGGATGGCTTGTAGCTAGCAGCTAAAGCTCACCAATTTCTTACAATACTTCAGGAGCCAAAGATATAATCTTCATGTAACCCTTATCCCTTAACTCCCTGGCAACTGGCCCAAAAATACGTGTACCTCTTGGTTCATCAGAATTGTTTAATAATACAACTGCATTGTCATCAAAACGGATATAAGAACCATCCTTACGACGTAACTTGTTTACAGTTCTTACAATAACCGCTTTACTTACAGTACCCTTTTTGATACCACCATTAGGTGTTGCATCCTTAACAGTAACCACTATTTTGTCGCCAATTTTTGCATAGTCCTGGCCAGAATTACCCAACACACGGATACACAATACTTCTTTTGCTCCGCTGTTATCTGCTACGTTTAGCCTGCTTTCTTGCTGAATCATTTTGTTTAACTTTGGGCTGTCAGCTTTGAGCTTTCAGCATTTAAAAACTATATAATAATCATTCTGAGGCTCACAGCTCAAAGCTGACAGCTCACAGCTTTTCTTACTTCACTTTCTCAATAACTGTATCTAATCTCCAACGCTTTGTTTTACTTAAAGGACGTGTTTCCATAATCCTTACAGTATCACCTATGCTACACTCATTCTTTTCATCATGGGCATGAAACTGGGTAGATTTTTTTACGAACTTACCATAAAGCGGATGCTTTACTTTTCTCTCCACCTTTACTGTGATTGTTTTGTCCATTTTATTACTGGTTACAATCCCAACTTTGGTTTTACGTAAGTTTCTATCAGTTAATGATACTACTTCTGTTGTTGCTACTTCACTCATTGGTGCAAAAATTTATGGTTTATGATAAACCGAGTTCTTTACTTCTTAAAATGGTTTTCAAACGGGCTATATCCGTGCGCAATAAGCGTAAGCTTACCGGGTTTTCTAAAGGTGTAACATTGTGGGCAAAAGATAATTTCTTCAACCTTTGTTCATCTTCAGCTATTTTAGCTGTAAGGTCTTCGGCACTTAAGCCTTTAACGCTTGCTAAAAAATCAACTTTTTTTGACATTGTATCTAATTTTCGAATTTGCTAATTGGTTTAAGCCTGGTAATCTCTTCTTACTACAAACTTTACAGCGATCGGTAATTTTTGTGCTGCCAATTCAAATGCCTCTTTAGCTACTTCTAAAGAAACGCCATCAGCTTCAAATAAAATACGACCTGGTTCTACTACTGCAGCCCAATACTCGGGGTTACCTTTACCCTTACCCATCCTTACTTCAGCAGGCTTTTTAGTAATTGGTTTGTCCGGGAAAATTCTGATCCAAACATTTCCTTCCCTTTTCATATGCCTTGTCATTGCCTGACGTGCACTTTCAATCTGCCTGTTGGTTAACCAAATTGGCTCCAATGCTTTTAAGCCGAAAGAACCAAATGATATGGTAGTACCTCTTTTCGCAACTTCTCTTATACGGCCTTTCTGTGCTTTTCTGTGTTTTGCTCTTTTTGGTTGTAACATTTTCTAATAATTTGAAAATTTCTCAATTCTGCAATTTCTCAATCGAGTGATTACAATATTTTCTATTTGCTAATTAACTTCTTCTTGGTCCACCGCCGGTTCCACCACCACGATTTGCACCGCCACCACCTGGCCTTCTATCACCGCCTCTATCTCCACCACCACGTCTGTCATCTCTTCTATCACCTCTTTCACCACCACGTTGGTTATCAAAACTTCTTTCGCCACCTTCTTTACCACCACCTGCAAGGATGTTTGGATTCAAATCTCTTTTAGCCAAAACTTCTCCTTTACATATCCAAACTTTGATACCGATTTTACCGTAAACAGTTTGTGCAAAAACGCTGGCGTAATCTATATCCATACGTAAAGTATGTAATGGAGTTCTACCTTGCTTAATTTCTTCGCTACGTGCAATTTCAGCACCACCTAAACGCCCACCACATCTTACTTTAATACCCTCTGCACCCATTCTTAAGGCAGATGCAATAGACATTTTTACTGCACGTTTAAAGTTGATACGTCCTTCCAATTGACGGGCAATTGTATCAGCAACAATTTGTGCATCTAATTCAGGACGACGGATTTCAAGAATGTTTATCTGAACATCATCATTGCCAGTTAATTTTTTCAACTCTTCTTTGATTCTATCTACTTCTCCACCACCTTTACCGATAATGATACCAGGCTTAGAAGTATGAATAGTTACAATCAATTTGTTAAGTGTACGCTCAATTACAATTTTAGAGATTCCACCTTTACTGATACGGGCATTAAGATAATTTCTGATTTTATTGTCTTCAATTAACTTTTTACCAAAATCTTTTTTATTTGCATACCAGTTACTATCCCATCCACGGATGATGCCTAACCTGATGCCAATTGGATTTGTTTTCTGACCCATGTTGTTGTTTTACTAATGTGAAGCAAATTTGCTCACTATTATTTTAAAAGTTTTGAATTCAATAGTTACTGTTGTAAAAGCTATTTAGATATTACTATCTACTATTAATGTAACGTGGTTACTACGTTTGCGGATTTTATATCCCCGGCCTTGTGGCGCCGGACGCATACGTTTGATAACTCTACCACCATCTACCATTATAGTTTTAACTACCAACTTAGCATCTTCAACCTTCTGGCCCTCATTCTTCTGCTCCCAGTTATTGATAGCACTCTTCAACAATTTGTATAAAGGAACAGCCGGATGCTTGGTATTAAATTGCAATACACCTAAAGCCTTTTCAACTTCCATTCCACGAATCAAATCAACCAGTAAACGCATTTTACGTGGTGATGTGGGATAATTATTCAATTTTGCTACTGCTTCCATTTTATATTTGTTTCTTGATTTTGTTTGCTGAATATTTTCATTCCCAGTAAACTAAACCCAGTTAATTATGAAATTTTCTTACTAGAATGTCCTCTGAAATTTCTTGTTGGGGCAAACTCACCAAGTTTATGACCCACCATAAATTCTGTTACATAAACCGGAATAAATTTATTGCCATTGTGCACTGCAAGTGTATGAGCAACAAAATCGGGAGTGATGGTTGACCTGCGACTCCAGGTTTTAATAACACCCTTTTTACTTTTTCCCTCATTAATTGCAAGAACTTTTTCTTCAAGATTTGCATCTACATAAGGACCTTTTTTTACTGAACGAGCCATGTTGTTATTTTTTGTTTATTTTTTCCCGGAGGGGAAACATTTTAACAATGATTAAAAATTATTTCCTGCTTATCTTCTTACCGTTTCTACGTTGGATGATCATTTTATCAGATCCTTTTCCTCTTGTACGTGTAACTTGTCCTTTTGCGTATTTACCTGTACGGCTACGTGGATGACCACCGGAAGCACGTCCTTCACCACCACCCATCGGATGATCCACCGGATTCATCGCAACTGCTCTTGTTCTTGGTCTAACACCTTTCCACCTGTTTCTACCTGCTTTACCCGCACTTTCAAGGTTATGATCGCTATTGCTAACAACACCTACAGTTGCGTAGCAGTTAATTAATACTTTTCTCAATTCACCACTTGGCATTTTAATAATACCATATTTTTCTTCTTTATTTGATAACTGAGCACTTCCACCAGCACTCCGTACCAGCTTACCACCCTGCCCTGGTTGCATTTCAATATTATGCACCATGGTACCCAACGGCATAAATTTAAGTTGCAAAGCATTTCCTAATTCCGGAGGTACATTATCACCACTTATAACAGTAGTACCAACCTGCAATCCGTTTGGAGCAATAATGTAACGCTTTTCGCCATCTACATAATTAAGCAAAGCAATAAAAGCAGTACGGTTAGGATCGTACTCAATGCTCTTAACTACTGCAGGTATGTTCTTTTTATCCCTTTTAAAATCTATCAGACGGTACATTGTTTTGTTACCGCCTCCCATATAACGCATAGACCTTCTACCTTGTACGTTACGACCAGCAGTATTCTTCTGCTTTTCAAGCAACGTTTTTTCAGGTATATTGGTAGTTATTTCTGCGTATGCATTACCAATTCTCCATCTGGTACCTGCTGTGGTTGGTTTGTATTTTCTTAGTGCCATAACCCCTATC
The DNA here is from genome assembly GCA_025360525.1 of Chitinophagaceae bacterium. Taxonomy (GTDB): domain Bacteria; phylum Bacteroidota; class Bacteroidia; order Chitinophagales; family Chitinophagaceae; genus Ferruginibacter. Next base: position 36,403 of record JANYCA010000100.1, read on the forward strand.
CCCTAAAGGGAGATTAACTTTTTGGTTTATTAAATCTCTGCATTTTGCGGTAGCAGATTTACCATACTTTATAATACTTTAATAGCCTAGATTGTTCCGTACAAATCAATTGATTCGCCTTCTGCAATTGTTACATAAGCTTTTTTCTTAGCTGGCTTTCTGCCGGTTAAAACACCTGCTTTTGTATTACGGGATTTTACTTTCCCGGGCATAACTGCAGTGTTAACATCTTTTACCTGAACACCATAAAATTGTTCTACAGCTTTTTTAATTTCTAGTTTGTTGGCTTTTCTTCCAACAATAAAAGCGTAACGATTCAGCTTTTCTGTTTGCTTGTTTATCTTTTCAGATAATACCGGCTTTATTAATACATCAGACAGTTTCATAATTCTAATTTGATAATTTGATAGTTACTTAAGCTACTACTTCTTCTTCTTCTTCAGTGAAAATTTTTGCAACACTTTCGGTAAAAACCAAAACATTGGCATTTACGATATCGTACGTATTGATATCACTGATTAAAGTTGCTTTTACACGAGGAATATTTCTCAAACTCAGGTAAACATTCTCATTATTTTCAGGAAATACCACCAAAGATTTTTTACCGGTAAGTTGTAAATTCTTAAGAATATTTATAACCTGCTTTGTTTTAGGTGAATCCATGTTAATGTCTTCAACAACAACAATTGCATTTTCTTTAGCCTTGTAACTTAAAGCACTGATTTTGGCCAGGTCTTTAACTTTACGGTTTAATTTAAAATCGTACAGATGCGGTTTTGGACCAAAAATAGAACCACCACCTTTATATATCGGGCTACGTAAATTACCTTTACGAGCTCCACCAGTACCTTTTTGCTTGTGAAGTTTTTTAGATGATCCCTGCACTTCAGCCCTTGTCTTTACTTTATGTGTACCCTGGCGTTGAGCAGCTAAATATTGCTTAACTGCGAGATAAACAACATGATTATTAGGCTCTATACCAAATATTTCCTCTGGCAGTTCAACTGTTCTACCGGTTTTGGCACCTTCTATATTTAAAATATCTACTTGCATGATTATTCAGATTATTTGTTGATGCGTAACAGATTACGTGTTTATTATTTCTGTATTAAAACAATTGCCCCGTTATGACCTGGCACTGATCCACTTACCAGAATATAATTTTTCTCACTGAAAATCTTTACAACTTTCAATCCTTTAATTTTTACCCTGTCTTGTCCCATACGACCACCCATGCGCATACCTTTAAAAACCCTGGAAGCATCGGATGAATTACCGATAGAACCCGGAGCTCTTGAACGATCATGCTGACCATGAGACTGTCCACCAACACCATGAAAACCATGACGCTTAACCACACCCTGAAAACCCTTTCCTTTGGTGGTACCAACAACTTCAACATTGTCGCCTTCAGCAAAAATGTCAACGGTGATTGTTTCACCAACATTTTTATCTGTTTCGCTATCGCGGATTTCCTTAACTACTTTTTTGGGAGATGTTTGTGCTTTGGCGAAGTGATTAATCTCAGCTTTGATGGAGTGCTTTTCTTTTTTGTCGCCGAATGCAATTTGGAGTGCATTGTAACCGTCTGTTTCAACAGTTTTCTTTTGGGTAACTACACACGGACCTGCTTCTATAATTGTTACAGCGGTTTGCTTGCCTGCTGCATCAAAAATACTGGTCATGCCAATTTTTTTACCAATAATACTTTTCATTGTATTTTGTTTTTATCCAGCGCTCCGTTTTGTACGGAGATGGATGTTCAATATTTTATTTAAGAACTGACTTTTTGCCTTTTCGTTTTAAATCGAATGGTTCATTAAGCCTTGATTTCAACGTCTACACCACTTGGTAAGTCCAACTTACTTAAAGCGTCAACCGTGCGGCTACTGCTGGTGTAAATGTCTAATAAACGTTTGTGCGTACACAATTGAAATTGCTCTCTTGCTTTTTTATTTACGTGAGGAGCTCTCAATACAGTAAAAATCTTCTTATGTGTAGGTAATGGAATTGGTCCGGTTACTACAGCACCTGTACTGCGTACAGTCTTTACGATTTTTTCTGCTGATTTATCAACTAAGTTGTGGTCGTAAGACTGAAGTTTTATTCTGATTCGTTGTGACATATTTAAAGAACTTTAAACTTGCGTTTTTTTATTTTGGATTGCAAAGGTAGGGGGATGGATTGAAAACGCAAAAGGTTTTTGAAAAGTTTTTAAAAAAAAATTTCCGTATTGATACAATGGTAATTAGTTGCATTAAAGGTATTATTCCACAAGCCAATGTCAGCTTGATTTTAAGTGCAAATTATCTGGAAAATCAGGTTGATTAAATAGCTCATCTAATTCGCCTTTAACTACCTTAGCAACTTTAATTAAAGCTAAAAAAAAATAATAATTTTAAATGGAAGTGGAAAAATACAAAAAGTTAAGGGTTGTTTTTATGGGCACACCGGAGTTTGCGGTTGCTTCGCTTGACACTTTAGTTAAGGCCGGCTGTAATATTGTAGGTGTTGTAACAGCACCAAACAGGCCTGCCGGAAGGGGTATGATACTGCAACAAAGCGCTGTAAAAAAATATGCAGTCGATAATAACCTTCGTATTCTTCAGCCGGAAAAATTAAAGAACCCTGAATTCTTAGATGAACTAAAATCACTAAATGCCGATTTGCAAATTGTAGTTGCATTCCGGATGTTGCCGGAACTGGTTTGGAACATGCCACCCATGGGATCAGTAAATTTGCATGGAAGTTTGTTACCTCAATACCGTGGTGCCGCCCCCATCAACTGGGCTGTAATAAATGGAGAGAAGGAAACAGGCTGCACTACTTTTAAGCTGAAGCATGAAATTGATACCGGTGATATTTTATTCCAGGAACGCTTTCCAATCGGAGAAAATGAAACGGCAGGAGAAGTACATGATAAAATGAAGGAAATTGGTGCACAGCTGTTGCTAAAGACAATTAAGGGTTTGGCAGATAATTCATTAAAGGAAGTCCCTCAGGCGTCAATGGTCAATGGTGAATCATCAATCAATGAGCCTGAAAATTCAGCCCAGCATTCACTATTTACCATTCACCAGTCACCCAAATATGCTCCCAAAATATTTACAGAAACCTGCCAGATAGAGTGGCATAAAGCTACTGATGAAGTATTTAATTTGATTCGTGGTTTATCGCCCTACCCTACCGCATTTACTTTTTTGGAGGGCAAAAAATTGAAGATTTTTAGGGCACAGAAAGAACCGGGCAAAGCAGATGATTTAGCTGAGATAAAACCGGGGACATATGACACGGATAAAAAATCTTACCTCAGATTCGCCTGTAAAGATGGATTTATCTTAGTTAACGAATTACAATTGGAAGGAAAAAAGCAACTGAAAGTTGAGGATTTTTTAAGGGGCTACCGTTGGATGTAAAACGTATTTCTGCATTACAATCTATCACACACTATTTACAGATAAACTTATATTTGCGCCATGCTAACAATCAGTAACCGGGGCAGCCAAATGCCGCCCTCTCCCATTCGTAAATTGGTGCCGTATGCAGAAGCGGCAAAAAAAAGAGGTACAATAGTTTATCACTTAAATATTGGACAGCCGGATATTGCAACACCAGAAATTATCCTGGATGCAGTTCGCAAAAGTGATTTTAAAGTACTGGAATACAGCCATAGTGCTGGAAACGAGAGTTACCGGAAAAAACTGGTTAAATATTATGATAATGTTGGTATAAATGTAAACCCGGAGCAAATTATTATTACAACTGGTGGTAGCGAAGCAATTCTTTTTGGTTTTATGGCCTGTATGGATGCCGGTGACGAGGTAATAATTCCCGAACCTTTTTATGCCAATTACAACGGATTTGCAATTGAGGCAGGTGTACAAGTGATACCAATTACTTCAGCAATAGAAACTGGTTTTGCCCTGCCGCCTATGGAGGATTTTGAAAAAGCTATAACTCCTAAAACAAAGGCAATTGTTATCTGTAACCCTAACAATCCAACAGGGTATTTATATAGCAAAGATGAAATGGAAATTTTAAAGCAAATAATTTTAAAGCACAATTTGTATTTATTTGCTGATGAAGCATACAGGGAGTTTTGTTATGAAGGCACCCACACAAGTGCCATGCATTTAACGGGTGTAGATGAAAACGTTGTATTGATGGACACCATTAGCAAAAGATATAGTGCCTGTGGCGGTCGTATTGGTGCATTGGTTACTAAAAACAAATCGCTGCTGGCTTCTGTAATGAAGTTTGCGCAGGCTCGTCTAAGTCCACCCAGCTTTGCACAGATATTAGGAGAGGCCGCTGTTGATTTACCGGCAGATTATTTTGATACAACCAAAGCGGAATACAAAAAAAGAAGAGATACAATCGTAACCAGATTAAATGCTATACCTGGTGTATTTTGTCCAAATCCCGGCGGGGCCTTTTATGCGATGGCAAAACTACCGATTGATGATGCTGATATTTTTTGTCAATGGCTGCTGGAATCATTTAGTTACAATGGTAAAACCGTAATGCTTGCACCCGCAACAGGGTTTTATGGTACACCCGGCCTTGGCAAACAGGAAGTAAGACTGGCCTATGTTTTAAATACCACTGCCATCAATAGTGCCATGGATTGCCTTGAGCAAGCACTGCTTGCTTATCCGGGAAGAATTATGTAAGATTTGAAATTTAAATTTCAGTTATACAAATAAAAAAGCGCCCAAAATTGGTGCGCTTTTTTATTTGTCATTTATAGCTTCTTATTGGTTTATATAATTGTGCAGGTGACCGATGACTTCTTTTTGCGTTTCGATAATGTGAGTTACTACATCGCCTATTGAAATCATGCCTACAACCACTCCATTTTCAACCACAGGCAAATGCCGGAATTTTTTCTCACTCATTTTATTCATGCAGGTATCAATTTCATCATCAGGGCTCACTGTGATGGGGCTTTCTGTCATAATCTCCTCAACCAACGTATCGTGTGATGTTTTTCCTTTTAAAATAATTTTACGGGCATAATCCCTTTCAGAAAGAATTCCTGTTAATTTACCATCATCAATTACCAGTAATGCACCGATATTTTTTTGACTCATAAAAACCAATGCATCGTAAACGGTGCTTTTACTGGTAACAGAAAAAACATAACTGCCCTTGGCTTTTAAAATAGTGGCTACACTCATAAGAAAATGTTTTGATTGGTTAAAGATGGCAAAAGAGTTATTCTACAATCGCTTTTTTATAAATTTATAGAATTAGGCATTTAGTTCGCAAGGTATTTACTCTATTGTGTTAGACCCTATTTTCTTTTTTTTCTTGATAAAAAAAAGAAACAAAAAAAATCAACGCTCCGAATAAAAAGGCTGAAATTTTAAATGTAAGCCTAAAATCAAGGAACTCGCCGCCAGAGTAAATTACTTTAAAATTTATGCTGGCTCAAACAGCCTTGATTTCTTAACGCCTTACATTTAAAATTTCTAGCACTTTTTATTCGAGGCCACACTAGCCTTCATTTGCGAAGTAAAAGCCTAATCCAATAAATTCATAAGAATGAAGGTAATAAAGCTATCCCAAAAAATAAAAACGAATTTTCTAATAACAATAACTATTCGACACAAGGAATAAATCAGGTAACCTAAATTTTGTTCATCATAAAGGAAACATACAAGCGTAAAAAATAAAACCTTTTTATCAAAAATATTAATAACAAAATCATTAAGCTAATGAACCTTTATCGAAAATAATTGAAAGCCTCCAAAAATGACCATTGACCTGTTCAAAGTTCGCTGCAGATTTGCCTTGGTAGCCTTATTTTTTACTAATTATTTCAACAACGGTACCATACAATACCTCAGTTCCCAATGCAAGATCTTCATAACTTGAATATTCCAAAGGATTATGGCTGATACCATCTTTACATCTTACAAATATCATCCCATAATCGCAAGCATAAGACAAAGCCATGGCATCATGAAACGGTCCGCTCATAATTTCCGGTGCATCAAGATTTAATCCCTTGCATTTGGAATGAATGATTTCTTTTATCCAGGCAGCACAATACCTTGGTTCGCTATTGGTATCTTCTGTAATTGTATAGCTAAGCGAATGTTTTTTTGTAATAGCTTCAATTTTCTCCTTTAATTGCTTTTCGTACTGGTTTCTTCTTGCCAATTCAATGTCCCGCAGATCCACTGTGAAACTTACTTCCTCTGCAATGATATTTCGGCTTGAAGGAAAAACATTTATGGTAGCAACCGTGCCTACCGTAGGATCACCTGGCACCTGGGTTACAATTTCATTTAATGCTACAATAATCTTTGCAGCGCCTAACAAAGCGTCTTTGCGCAATGGCATAGGTACCGAACCAGTGTGCCCTGCCATTCCTTTCAAGGTTACGGTTAGCCAAAGCGGGCCAGAAATACCGGAAACTACAGCAATTGGTTTGTTGCCAATATCCAGCACGGGACCTTGTTCAATGTGCAGTTCCAAAAAGCAATAGATACTCCCCGGCATATATTCGCTCTCTTTGAATTTTGTTGGATCACAACCAAAATCTATTAGCGCCTGTTCTCTTGTAATGCCATCTTTATCCACTCTTTGTAACTCTCCATCTTCCAGCTTTCCTAAAATCCCCCGGGAGCCAAACAAACCTTTATTAAAGCGCCACCCTTCTTCATCTGCAAAAGAAATAACTTCTATGCTCCTTTCCAGCTGAATATTATTTTCTGCTAATGCTTTCACCACTTCTATTGCAGATAATACACCGGCAACGCCATCAAAACGGCCACCATAAGGCTGGCTGTCTAAGTGTGAGCCCATCATCAAAACCGGCAATGCCGGATTTTTCCCTTCCAGCCTTCCAATGAGGTTGCCAAAATGATCAATATGGGTTTTCATTCCTGCATCTGTCATCCAGGAGGCTGTCAATTCAAACGCCTCCTTTTCTAATGCTGTCATCGTGGGCCTGCAAGTACCGGTAGCACCAATTTTGCCAATTAGGCTCATTGCTTCGAAATGTAGTTGAAGGCGTGTTGAATTAATATTCATCATAAAATATATTTCGATACGTAATTTTATTAGTGTATAATTTTATCCTCATTTATAAAATTCTCTATTGGATAAAATCTCTATTTAATTTTAAATCAGCTAATTATGCTGGCACTATTTTCGACGCGGTACTATTATAAAAATAGCCAATTATGCAATCACCTGAACAACTATCATCAATTTTGCAGGATCTTATATCAGTCATCAATAACAGGGTAAAAGGCTATGAAAAAGCTGTTGATGAAACTACAACAGTTGATATTGATCTGCACCGCATCTTTAACAGCATGGCCAATGATAGCCGAGGTTATGCTGCGGTCCTTATACAAGAAGTCATCGTTCTTGGAGGAGAATTTGCAACAACACCAATCCTCAACACATTTTGAGAGACTAGATGGATGGCACAAAACCATACACTAAAAACGACCGCCAAACCATTCTTTCATCCTGTGATTCCGGGGAGGATGCCACCCAAATAGCCTACACAGATGCCCTGTCGTCTAATATAGCAGTTAATAGTAAAATAAGAAAAAAACTCACCTTTCAACAAGCGTCCTTAAAGATGGCGCAAAACCTTATTAAATAATACAGAGAGTTTTACGTGGCTGTTATCAGTAAAAAATTAATGGTCATTTAAAGGTTTACCTTCTTCCTGCCACATTTTCCAGTTGATGTAATCAGGAGCTACCCGATGTTCTTCCATAGTAATACAGTCCGTAACCGGGCACATTAACTGGCACAAATTACAACCTACACATTCTTCTTCTTTGATGGTATAGGTATTGTAAGGTTTGCCATAATTTAAATTAATGGATTGATGGGAAGTATCTTCACAAGCAATGTAACAAAGGCCGCAGTGAATGCATTTATCCTGGTTAATTTTGGCTATGTGATGATAGTTAATATCAAGGTCTTCCCAATGAGTGATTTTCTCTACACTCTTACCAATGAAATCATAAATGGTAGCATAACCTTTATCATCCATCCAGTTATTGAGTCCTTCACACATGTCTTCTACAATACGGAAACCATGCTTCATGGCGGCTGTACACACCTGTACGTTGGATGCGCCGAGTAACATAAATTCCACTGCATCCCGCCAGGTACTAACACCTCCAATACCCGAAATGGGCACTTTAGAAGTAACGGGATCCTGACTTATAGTAGTGAGCATCTTCAATGCAATTGGCTTAACTGCCGGGCCACAATAACCACCAAACACGCTTTTGCCAGCAACATAAGGATTTGGGACTAAAGTATCTAAATCTATTCCTGTTACGGATTGAATGGTGTTAATTAAACTTAATGCATTGGTGCCGGCCTTTACACAGGCAATACCGGTTGGTACCGGCGAATGCACATTTGGCGTGAGTTTGGTAATAACGGGGATGGTTGTTTTTTCCATTACCCATTCTACCACCATGGCTGCAATTTGTGGATCTTGCCCTACCGCAGCTCCCATACCTCTTTCGGTCATTCCATGCGGGCAACCGAAATTTAATTCTAAACCATGTGCACCCGTATCTTCTACTTTCATTATTAATTCATGCCAGCTGTTGCGATCATTATCTGCCATCAGGGATACTACCATTGCCCTGTCAGGAAAAAGTTTGATGCATTCTGAAATCTCTTTTAAGTTGATATCCAACGGCCGGTCGCTGATGAGCTCAATGTTATTAAAGCCCATGATTTTATGTCCGCCAAAATTTACAGCAGAATACCTTGAAGACACGTTTTTTACCTGGCTGCCCAAAGTCTTCCAAACAACTCCACCCCAGCCTGCTTCAAAAGCACGGAGTACATTTATTTTTTTATCAGTGGGTGGTGCACTCGCCAACCAGAAAGGGTTGGGAGATTTGATGCCGAGAAAATTTGCTGAGATATCTGCCATGGTTTTTATTTTTTTTCACGCCAACAAGCAAAAAAAGCAAAGGCGCTGAGTTTTATAAGTTATTTACTATTCTATGAATACCTTCTTTGATAAGATTTACATTAAAATTTACAAGCAATCCTAATTTAATATTTGTAAGTTTCAAATAGGTTTGAACTTGTTTATAATGAACAGGTGCTAAAGCTTCTATCGATTTCAATTCCACTATTACTTTGTTATCGATAATTATATCAGCTCTAAAACCTGCTTCTAATTTTATTTCTTCATGCACCAAAGGAATAGATTGTTGCCTAACAAAAGGGATTGTAGTTTTCTGCCATTCATAACAAAATATTTCTTCGTAAACAGATTCAAATAAACCTGGGCCATATTTGTAATGAATTTTAAAACAAACATCCACTACTAATTTTGCTATTTCATTTTCTGTATGCATGTTTTAAATTTGTCACGCAAAGAAAGAATTCCACGCAAAGACGCAAAGTTTTATATAAGAAGCAAAGAAAATTTTTCTTTGTTTCTTTGCTTTCTTAGCCGTCTTTGCGTGAAAGAAATTCCAGTATCCCTTTTGCCCCGTCCTTGCCTGCCTGCACAGCATCTACTACTTCCTTTCCACCATTCACTGCATCGCCCCCTGCAAACACCCCAGGGATGTTGGTTTCACAATTTTTATTGATGACAACTTTACCAGATTTATTATCAATAGAATAATTTTTTACCAGGCTTTCAAACGGCATTTGGCCAGCGGCTTTTATCACCATATCCACTTCCAATGTAAATGTTTCACCGGTATCAACAGGGCTTCTTCTGCCACTTGCATCTAGTTGTTCTAATTGCATTTTACTACAAACAATTGCATTTACTTTTCCATCTTGCCCCAATATTTCTTTGGGCGCTGCCAGCCAAATAATATTGCAACCATCAAGCATTGCAATATCCAATTCAACCTGTGTACAAGGCTTTTCATGTTCGGTTCTCCTGTACAACATTGTTACTTCTTTGGCTCCCAATCTTTTTGCCTGTGTCGCAGCATCAATAGCCGTCATGCCCATACCAATTACTGCAACCTTATCCCCTACAGCTACTGTACTGTACTCAATATTTCGAAGATTGTAAATAAATTTTATGGCATCTTCCACACCATTCAAATCCTCTCCTGGAATTTCCAGTTGCCTTGCCAAACCCACGCCGATGGCCAAATACACAGCATCATAATTTTCTTGTAATTCTTCCAGCGAAACATTTACCCCTAATTTCTGGTGGTATTTTATTTCGATGCCACCAATTGCGGTGATATAGTTTACTTCATCTTCACAAAACTGGGGAGTTACTTTGTAGGCAGCAATACCATAGGTCATCAACCCACCTCCTTTGCTTTCTTTTTCATAAATGGTTACATCTACTCCTTCTTTGCTTAAGGTGTGGGCACAACTTAAGCCTGCCGGGCCGGCACCGATAATGGCCACTTTTTTTCTGCCCCCATCCCCTAGAGGGGCGTCTTTTCGTTTAAATAATTGCCAATTATTTTTCATAGCAATTTCTGTAGAGTAGCGCTGCAGTTTTGCAATCGGTATCGCTTCCTCATCCATCAAATTATATACGCATGCACCTTCGCATAATTTTTCTACCGGGCAAACCTTACTGCAACTTGCACCCAAAATATTACTGCTGAAAATGGTGTGTGCAGACCCTTTGATATTACCGGTAGAAATCTGTTTAATAAATTTTGGCACATCAATACTTGTCGGGCAACTTTTCATGCACGGTGCATCATAGCAAAATAAACAGCGGTTGGCTTCAACCAATGCGGCATCCTGCGTTTCAAACGGCGGATGAATATCGCTGAAGTTTTTTTCGTATTGTTCTTTTGTAAGACGATTATTAATAATAGCCATGTAATGTTTTTGCCCCTATCCCCTAAAAGGGGGATTAGAGTATTAGAGATTGAAATTCATGCTTTTTCTTGATAAAATTATAACCGTTAAGTTACTTCCCTTTGGGGGATGGGGCTTCACAGCTCTGTTATCTTACCATAAGTCTCCGGTCTTCGATCTCTGAAAAATTGCCACTTGCTTCTCACCTCATCAATCAAATCCAGATCAAATTCTGCAACGAGCAATTCATCTTTGTCTTCGGAAGCTGTAGCGAATATTTGTCCACATGGGTCAACAAAATAACTGGTGCCATAAAATTTACCGATGTTCCAGGGGGCTTCTGTTCCCACCCGGTTGATGCAACCCATAAAATAGCCATTGGCCACTGCATGCGACGGCTGCTCCAGCTTCCATAAATATTGTGATTGGCCAACGGTGGTAGCAGACGGATTATACACAATCTCAGCGCCATTTAATCCAAGGCATCTTGCACCATCTGGAAAGTGGCGATCGTAACAAATGTATACGCCCACCTTTGCAAATTTTGTTTGAAACACCGGATAGCCTAAGTTGCCGGGCTTAAAGAAAAACTTTTCCCAAAAACCGCCTGTATGCGGAATATGATTTTTTCTGTATTTGCCTAAATAAGTTCCGTCTGCATCAATCACTGCGGCAGTATTGTACAACACACCTGACTGTTCCTTTTCGTACACCGGCACAATAATGACCATGTTGTATTTTTTTGCGTACACAGCCATCCGTTCGGTTGTTGGCCCAGGTACTGATTCTGCAGATGCATACCATTTTGCATCCTGCCCCGGGCAGAAATAAGGAGTATTAAAAATTTCCTGGAAACACAAAATTTGCACACCCTGTTTGCCGGCTTCTTCAATGTATGGAATATGCTTTTGCAGCATTGCTTCCATAATTTCCGCAATAGTTCCCTCTCCTTCTGTTTTAGGAAGAGATAATTGAATGAGGCCTGATTTGATGATACGTGGCATGGAAAACAGTTAGTGGTTAATTATTTAATGGCATATGCATCTATCAAAGAGATGACATACGTTAGATAATTTTTTGCTGGCATGATATAGACATCAATTTCAGCAATATCATTTATAATAAAATCATTGTAATCGTCTTCAATTTTTGCTTGCATAAGGCTGGCGAAAAAAGCAGCGTTGTGGGTATCAAATAAATTCTGAGCAACGAAATATTTATGTAGGCTTGAAATAAGGCCACTGTGTGTTTTCGGTGATATATCTATTGTAAGCAATAAAGCCCTCGTAACGTGATAGCAACTATAATAAATACGGCTGATGGCATTATTATAAAATTTATTTTCTAAAAGAATTTCTACTTCATTCATAAGCGCTCTGGCTTTGTCAACTTTTAATTTGATTGCTAGTTCCTTGTCTGTCATAAGGCAAGTATTTTATAGGTCGACAGATTTAACTTTAATGAATAGTATGATGGATTGTGGCTCCATTCGTCTTCACTCGTCATGATGATATTAATAAAACTGTACAACTTTACACTGAGTGGAAATAAAGCATCTTGAATTTTCCACTGCATCACTTTGGGATATTTCGTTTTAGTAAGTATTAATATATCCCAATCACTCTCTTCATGCACCTTCCTTGTTGCCCTACTTCCAAATAAATAAATTGTGGCGTCTGATACCTGTTGGAGGATGATTAATTTAATTTCATCTAATATATCGATTTGCTTATCCATCTGTTAAATAATACTGCTTACTTTATTTCGTTTGATAAATTTACCATAACCTTTTGAAACTTTGCATTCATTATTTTCTATGGCTACTACTCCTCTTAATAAAACCGTTTTTACTTTGCCTGTTACTTCCCAGCCTTCGTAGCCACTGTAGTCAACGTTCATGTGATGGGTAGCTGCAGATAGAATATGTTTTTCATTGGGGTCAATAATCACAATATCAGCATCACTGCCAACAGCAATGGTTCCTTTTCGTGGAAACATGCCAAAAATCTTTGCAGCATTTGTACTGCTTACTTCCACATATTTATTCAATGTGATTTTATTTTTTACCACGCCTTCACTAAAAAGTAATTCCATCCTGTTTTCAATGGCTGGATGACCGTTTGGAATTTTTGAGAAATCATTTTTACCCATTAACTTTTGCTCCCACATAAAAGGGCAGTGGTCGGTGGCTACCACCTGTACCAATCCCTGGTTAATGCCTGCCCATAAAGTTGTCTGATCTTTTTTCTCTCTCAAAGGCGGACTCATTACCCATTTGGCAGCGTCTTCTTTTTCATACAAGGATGCATCAATAATCAAATATTGAATACAGGTTTCTACAAACACTTTTTGATTACGGCGGGTAGCGTTTCGTACTGCATTCAAAGCGCCTTCGCAAGTAAGGTGTACAATATAACCCGGGCAACCTGTGTAAGATGCCATATCTGCAAAACGTCCGCTTGCTTCTGCTTCTGTAATCTCTGGCTGGGATAAGTAATGATACAAAGGCGCCAGCTTTCCTTCTGCTTTGTGTTTGGCAATCAGGAAGTCGATCATGTCGCCGTTGGTGGCATGGACGTTGATGAGACCACCCTGCTTTTTTACTTCATCCATCAGACCAATCATCTGTCGGTCGTCAATCATCAAGGCACCTTTGTAGGCCATGAAAGTTTTAAAAGAGGTGATGCCTTCTACTTCAACAAAATGCTGAATTTCTTTTTTGGTATCATCATTAAAATCAGTGACCGCCATGTGAAAGCTGTAATCGCCAACGCAATTATTATCACTCCTGCCCATCCATTCATTCAACGCCGACTGCAGGGATTTGCCCTGGGTTTGCAACACAAAATCAATTACCATTGTAGTGCCGCCATACAATGCTGCACGGGTGCCTGTTTCATAGCTGTCGCTGCTCGACGTGCCCATGAAAGGCATATCGAGGTGCACATGGGGGTCTATGCCGCCGGGCATAACCAACTTGCCTGTAGCATCAATAATTTTATCTGCTGATACAGTTAAATTTTTACCGATGGTTTGTATTGTTTCTCCTTCAATAAAAATATCAGCGATGTAGTCGGCATCTGCTGTGATGATGCGTCCATTTTTAATTAGTACTGAAGCCCCCCCACCCGCCAAAGGGGGGCTTTTGGACTCTGCTATTACAGGATTCTTTTCTGAGATACTGGTGTTCATTTCTCTATTGTTTATTCGATATAAAAATCCATTAACGTAATATTTTAATCTTGAAGTTTCAAATTGAAACCTCAAGTCTTTTTAAGTTTCATTTTAAAAATTGTGATACTGGGTAAAGTTATTTCTTAAACCCAATACGTTCCCTTTCCTCCCAACCAATTTTTTTGGCATTATTTTTTTCCTTTTCATCAAGAAGCCCCTCAATAGCATCATAAATGCTGCTTAGCTGAATATCATGTTCATCGATACGTTCTTTTAATTCTTTCACCAGCCCCAATACGGCATCATTTTTATTTACAAACTTTTTTAATGCAATAAAAGCCCTCACAATAGCAATATTCATCTTTCTTGCTTTGGGGCTTTTTAAAATACTTGCCAACATTGTAACACCATGTTCTGTAAAGGCATAGGGTAAGTATTTTGCGCCTCTAAACTTTATTGAACTCATCACAGTTTGTGATGAGATAGTCTTTTCAAAATTTTCAATTATCAAAGTTTGTGATGACAAAACTTCTTTCCATTCTTTTGCAGTCAGCCTAAACATGAAGTCGCTAGGAAAGCTCTCAGTGTTCCTTTTTATTGCTTGATTTAATACTCTGGTTTCAACCTCATATAACTGGGCCAAGTCAAAATCAAGCATTATTTTTTCACCCCTAACCTCATAAATCCGGCTTTGAATTAAATCTGCTTTCATGAAATTTTATTTTTTTGCATCAGTATATAATAAACAACCCCACTCACCGCAAACCCAACAAACCATGCATAGTTATACAAATGGCTGATCCACTCCGGAAAAACACTTGCATCTATCAATTTTATCTGCAACAAAAATCCCGGACCGTTTGGTAAGATACCTAGTAACAATGCAATAATGGCCTTAAAATTAAATCCTTTTGAATAAGTATATTCACCTTGCTCCCTGTATAAATCTATTGCGTTCAATTCTTTTTTTCTGATGAAAAAATAATCAACAATCATAATACCGCCCACAGGCCCCAACAAGCTGGAATACGCAATCAGCCATGTAAAAATATAGCCATTAGGATCTGCAATTAATTTCCAGGGGAAAATGACAATGCCTATAATGCCAGTAATATAACCGCCCATTCTAAAATTAATTCTCTTAGGCGATAGGTGTGCAAAATCATTTGCCGGACTTACTATATTAGCTGCAATGTTGGTGGCCAATGTTGATATGATAATACCAATCATGGCAAAAGTCACCATCAATTTACTATCAAATCTGCCTGCCAGTTTTACAATATCCCATTCTGTTTGTCCGTAAATAATGGCTGTTGAAGATGTTACAATAACCCCAACAAAAGCAAAGAAAGTCATGGCCGGCGGCAGACCAATTATTTGTCCATTCACCTGTGCTTTTTGTGATTTGGCGTATCTTGTAAAGTCGGGAATATTTAAAGACAACGTTGCCCAAAAACCAACCATGCCCGTTAGTGCAGGAAAAAAATAATGCCAGAAATCTGCAGTAGTTGCAAACTTAGAGGGTTGACTTAATATTGGTCCCAACCCTTTTGCAGCAATGATTGCCCAAGCCAGTAACGCTAAGGCAGCCACGGGTAAAAAAAATGCTTTAAAAACCAATAATTTTTTGATGCTGTCAACGCCGAGATAAATGATAAACATGTTCAGTGCCCAAAAAATCAAAAAACAAATCATTGGTAATGGTTGTGGAAAAAGTGAGCTGCTGTCTATTTCAGCCAGTGATGGATTCCATGCCCGTAGTATATTATAAAGTGAAGCCCCACCAATCCATGTTTGAATACCGAACCAACCGCAGGCAACAATTGCTCT
>JANYCA010000136.1 GCA_025360525.1 Chitinophagaceae bacterium
CATAATACTCGAATATAAAACTTTTTTAAATTCCTTGAAATTATTTCTATTAAATAATTGTTTCACTTTTCACTGATTGACGAAAATCTTTCCATGTAAAAATTATTGGAAGCGCCTTAACAATTATGGAAAAAGCATTAATGATATATATCTGAGGATAAACTTTAAAATACAAGCATAAGGAAGAATCAATTATCACCCAAACGCTGAATGCAACGACAATAGCATTTCTTGACCAGCGTTGTTTCTCTTTGAAAGGGTAATAGGCAATAAACGCCAATAAAATATAACAGCAAGTGATTGTGCCGCCTAAAGGCCCATAAATAAAAACACGAAAAGGTTCAACCTCGGTTGGAAATTGAGTGCTGTGCCAAAAATTTATAGCAAGCATTTTATTATAAGGAATGAATAATAAGTTATTTCCATAAAACGCAAAAACAATTCCGTAAAATGCAAAAAGTAAACTACTGTAGAAAAGCCACCTTTGCCAAAATAAAAAATGATTAAATTTAAAATGTTTTTCCAAAGCAGTGCAAAGTAAACTGTGCTATTTAAATTTGATTTCTTATCGCGGTATTTTTCAGGTAGTAAAGATAAGCAATTAAAACCCGAAAGTTTTATAGAATATTTTCATAAGTTACATCATTCACACATTATTAAAAACTATCTTTCAGAACTTTTCGTTTTATTTTTGGAAATCCTCAGCATTGCAAAAGCATCCCGATGCAATTTATCCCATGGAGATTTCTGAACGTCTTTAGCTAAACCAAACTATTAACCATCTTCCTACACACTTAAAATCTGTTAAATTTGTTGAACACCGCGAGTTATTAGACAAACTGAAGTTATGGCACCTCTTATTCATCTAATATCAGTCATATTTGTTGATGAATGCGGGTTTTTAGACGAACTGACGTTAGCTGATATTCTAAACCATGATATTGACCATTTATCAAACATAAAAGATGAATACAAAACTGTTTTTAGCTGAGGATGATGTTGAAGATGTAGAACTTTTTAATGATATTGTTTCAGACATTTCACTAGATATACAAATTTTTGTTGCTAAAAACGGCATCGAGCTGATGAATCTTATAGAAAGCGAAAAACAACTTCCTGATTTTATTTTTCTAGATTTAAACATGCCGCTTAAAAATGGTATAGAATGTTTGCAGGAGATAAAAAAGTCTTTAAAGTGGGGGCATATTAAAACGGTTATTCTGTCGACATCATGCCTCCCTGAGCAAAAAAAAGAGCTGTATAGAATGGGAGCAGATTTATGTTTACAAAAACCAAACAGTTTTAGCACATTTAAGGACACTCTGTCTAAATGTTTACAAATGGATTGGGAAACATTAAAATAAGCTATAAGAACTAAACCTCAAAAATATGTTTATAGAAAATTTAAGAGCTTCCTCAGCTGACTGCCACAAACAGCTTGAACTAAATAGTTTGTCGCTGGCATTATTGAGCGATACTGTTAATCAAAGTATTTACTGTACTTATTTAGCCCGATTGTACCGCTTTGTAAAAGGTTTTGAGCAGTATGTTTATCCCGAATTAGGCCAATATTTTTTAAATATTAACGATAGAAAAAAAGCCCAATTTATTGAAGGAGATTTAAAAGCACACCACATTGCTATTGATAAAGATACCCTACTTGAAGAAGCACTTTTTAGAGATACGTATACGGATGTTTATGTAGCGGCAGGTTCTTTGTATGTATTGGAAGGCTCAACGCTTGGTGGGCAAATAATTGTAAAACATCTGCAAAAAACAATGCCCTCCGGCTTTGTAAATACTGCCTATTTTTCGGGCTACCAACAAAGAACCGGAAGCATGTGGAAAGAATTTTTACAGCAGCTTACTGCTCTGCCACAATCAAAGCAGCAAGAACAGCAAATAATATCAGGTGCCATTACTACCTTTAAAATTATAGATGGCTTACTTAGTAACAACAACGAAAAAGTTATAGCGTATGAAAATTAAAAGTATTGTAAATGATTTTAAAGCAACCATGCTTAACTGCGAAAGTGAAGCCATTCATATACCTGGCACCATACAGTCGCATGGTTTTTTACTTGCTGTAACACAGGTTAATTATACGGTGGCTTTCTGTAGTGAGAACTGTGTTGAATTTTTAAACAAAACGCATGTTGAGCTTCTTGGCAAAAATCTTGAAACAATTTTCAGTAAAGCTGATATTGAAAATATACAACAACAGTTTAATGAATTTTCAACTGATTTATTGCGGCCTTTCATCATCAATTATAATGAAAAAACTTTTCATGTAACTGCACACAAAAGCGATGAAGTAATTGTACTTGAATTTGAGATATTTGCGGAAGCTAAAATGGATTTGCCCGATCTTTTTATTCAAATGAAACGGTTTGCCTATCATACCGAACGGGCAGATAATCTTCAAAGTCTATGCCAGGATATTGCGGATGAAACCCGGAGTATTACAGGTTATGACAGGGTAATGATTTATCGTTTTGACAAAGAGTATAATGGTGAAGTGTTTGCAGAAAGTAAAAAAGACGCCCTCAAACCTTTTTTACATTTGCATTACCCTCACACGGATATTCCGTCACAGGCAAGAGAGCTTTATTTGCGTAATTTAATAAGAATGAAGGTAGATGTGGGATACACGCCTGTGCCCATTTACACGATAGATGGCGTTTTAAAAAACAATAGCAACCTCGATTTAAGTATGGCAATTCTGCGGAGTGTTTCGTCTATGCACCTCGAGTATTTAAAGAATATGGAAGTGGGTGCCACTTTTGTAATTTCTTTAATTCATCATAAAAAATTATGGGGTTTAATTTCGTGCCATCATTACAGTGTTAAGCATATCCCCTACTATATAAGGCTTGCAGCACATTTACAGGGTATATTTCTTTCATCGCAAATAGATGTACGGCAATTAGCAGATGAGTTTGAACTTGCTAAAGAAACGGGAAAAAAAATAGTTGATTTGCAAAATTTATTAATAAACAACCCACACATACTAACGCAAAAAAGCATCCTTTTAAAACTTAAAGATTTAATAAATGCAGATGGAGTAATCCTGCATTATAATGAAGAAAACTATACCGAAGGCAATTTACCCGGCAAGCAAGAAAGGGATGAATTAATTAACTGGCTAAAATCAGCAAAAGGATCTCACAGTTTTAACACTTATCAATTGTATAAACATTATGCTGGTGCAACACAAATTGCAAATAGTATTGCTGGTGTTGTGTATTTACCATTAAGCGACAACAATAAAAATTGCATAGTGTGGACGAGACGAGAAGTGGAAAAGAATATTGATTGGGCAGGCGACCCATCGAAAGCAGTAAATAAAAAAGATGAAATTTTAATGCTTTCACCCCGAAAGTCATTTGAAATTTGGAAACAGGCCGTCAAACTTACCAGCGAAGAATGGAAAACTCCGGAACTTAAGGAAGCAGAGGCAGTTTCAGCAGCTATACAACGCCAATTGCATTTAGCCGATTTACAGGCTGAAGAAAAAAGATATTTAACACTTAATGAAAAATTACAAAAGGTAAATGATGAACTGGCAAATATGAATTGGATTAGTACACACGACTTAAAGGAGCCCCTGCGGAAAATTCAGGTGTACGGTTCTATTATTCTTGAAAAAGACGGAGCCAAAATCCCCGATTCTGTTAAAGAAAACGTTTTACGGATGCAAAAATCTGCAGGTAAAATGCAAGCGTTAATTGATGATTTGTTCACGTATTCAAAAGTAATTAACGATGATAAAAAGCTCGATCTTGTTGACTTAAATGAAATTGTTGAGGGGGTTTTATTGGATTTTAAGGAAAATATTGAAGAAAAAAATATTACTATTCAGCTTCATAATTTACCATCGGTGTACGGTATCGAGTTTCAATTAAGGCAACTATTTTTAAACTTAATTGGTAATTCTATAAAATTTACCAGGCCACAGGTAACGCCTGTAATAAGTATTTCGAGCGAAATTGTAACCAGTGAAAAAATTAATTTTGCCTCGCAAAAATTTCATAAAATTATTGTAAAAGACAATGGAATAGGGTTTAATGCAGCTTATGAAGAAAAAGTATTTAAAATATTTCAACGATTACACAGTCAAACGGAATTTATGGGTACCGGTATTGGCTTATCTATCTGCAAAAAAATTGCGGAACTTCATGGTGGTTATATTGATGCAGTAGGTGTAGAGGACGAAGGTGCAACGTTTTCAATTTACCTCCCTTAAAATATCTAAGCAAAAAAGCTTAAATCATTTTCTGCTAACTGTAAATCCTTTACAAATGAAATAAATACCTAAACTATTTTTTATGGCAAAGCAGGAAAAAATTGAATTAAGATTATACATAGCAGGGCAAACACCTAAATCGGTAACTGCTTTGCAAAATATTAACAGGTATTGTAAGGAAAATTTAGCGGAGAATTATTCTATTGAGGTGATAGACCTTTTAAAAAATCCGCAGCTTGCCGAAGGTGATCAAATTTTTGCTATACCAACTTTAGTGCGAAAACTGCCCGTGCCCATCTGCAAAATAATTGGCGACCTTAGCAACAAAGAAAAAGTTTTAGAAGGATTAGGCATAACTATAAAATAATATGCAAGCACCAACAACAGAAGAACTTTTATTGCAGATAGAAAAACTGCAAAACCGCCTTGCCGAAGCCGACCAACTGATAGAGCTAATAAAGGCAGGCGAAGTAGATGCGTTTGCGCTCAATAAAAATAATAAGCCCGAAGTATTTACCTTGCAGAGTGGCGATTATGCCTACCGGGTATTGGTGGAAAATTTCAGCGAAGGCGCTTTAAATTTATCACAAGATGGGTTAATTCTTTTCGCCAACACCTCCTTTCATGAAACCCTAAAGCTTTCACACGAAAAAGTTATCGGACAAAATATTTCCCAATTCATACATCCTGATTCAAAAGAAAGGTTCAACGAACTTTTAATAAAAGGATTGGCCGGACAAAGCAAAGGCGAAATAAATTTAATGGTAGGAAATAAGTCATGCCCGGTATATGTTTCCCTCGCTTCCCTTTATCCTAATCTGCCAACAGTAGGGATAATTGTATCCAATCTTACTGAAAGAAAACAAATAGAAAAAGAGCTTGAAGCAAAAAAGAACTTGCAAAATATTTTTGTAAATGTACCTGCTGCTACTGCTGTTTATGAAGGACCTGATCAAAAATATATTTTGGCAAACAAGGCTTACGAAAAATTAACCAACCGCAAAGCGGCTGATTTACTCGGCAAAAACTTTCGGGATATTTTTCCCGAATTGAAAGACACAGGCACGTACGAACTTTATGACCATGTTTTTAAAACCGGAGAACCATTTATTGCTTCTGAATATGCCGCCATGGTTGATATCAAGAATGACGATATACGCAGGCAGGGGTATTTTAATTTTTCTATGGAGCCATTAAAAAATGATGTAGGAGAAATTTATGCGGTGGTTTCGATGGGTTACGATATTACAGAGCAGGTAGAAGCAAGAAAAAAGATTCAAGAAAGCGAAAAGAAATTTGAAGCTGCAATTCTTGCCGTTAACGGCATTATTTGGGCAAACAATGCCGATGGTGAAATGATGGGTGAACAACTTGGATGGGCTCATTTAACTGGTCAAAGTTTTGACGAATACAAAGGTTACGGCTGGGCAAATGCGGTTCATCCTGATGATATGCAGCCAACTTTGGAGGCATGGAACAAAGCAGTGGCAGTTAATAGCACATTCGAGTTTGAACACAGGCTGAAAACAAAGCAGGATGGATGGAGACTTTTTTCTGTAAAAGCAGTTCCGACCTTTGATGAAAATGGTGCTATTCTGCAATGGGTTGGTGTGCATACCGATATAACGCAACAAAAAGAAGCCGTACAAAAAATACAAGAGAGTGAAGAACGTTTTAAATCTCTTGCTGATGAAAGCCCGATGTTTGTTTTTATTGTTGACCCCGACCCACTGGCACCGGTAAGTTATTGGAATAAAACCTGGCTCTCCTACACCGGTCAAACCGAAGATGAAGCCGCAGGCAGGGCTTGGGATGGTATTGTTCATCCGGACGACATACAAGTTTTTATGGATATTTACAGTCCTGCATTTGTAGCAAGAAAAGCGTATTTCGTTCCTGCCGTAAGAATCATGAATGTTGATGGGGTTTACCGATGGCATTCATTTAAGAGCAATCCCCGCTTTTTGGACAATGGTGAGTTTAACGGCTATATTGGTGTAGGCTTTGACATTCACGAACAGAAACTGACGGAAGAAAAATTAGCTTACCGCACCGCTTTGTTAGAAGCACATAATGAAGCAAGCGTTGACGGTCTTTTACTGGTAGATGCGAAAGGGAAAATTATTTCCTTTAACCAGCGCTTTGTTGAAATATGGAATATGCCGAAGGACATTGTGAACTCAAATGATGATGAAGCAGCACTTTCATTTGCCCTAAATCAATTGGTACAGCCTCAACAGTTTATTGATAAAGTAAAATATTTCTACAATCATCCATCGGAAACGAGCTTTGACGAATTGGAATTTAAAGATGGTAAAGTAGTAGAGCGATATGGTTATGCGGTAATAGGGGTAGATGGCACGTATTATGCGTGGAGTTGGACTTTTAAAGATATAACCGAAAGAAAAAAAATTGAGCTGGATTTAAAAAACACCAAAGAACAATTAGAATTAACTTTTAAAAATATTCCTGCTGCTGTTTATCTCATTAATGCAAAAGCTGAGATGGTTTATGTGAATGATAGAGGTGCCGCTGTTTATGGTGATTTTACACCTGAATGTATGTTGGAGCACAAAGAATTATTGCCACTGCTAAAAATGGCAGACGAACTTTTTGAACGCTTCGATGAAAACGGAAAATATTTCTCTGCTCAGGATTCCCCAGCTTTTATAAGTCTTACAACTGGTAAGCCTTCCAATGCTATATTACAACAAATCAATAAAGTAACCAGGCAACAACGATGGTATTATGTTCAAGGTGCGCCGCTTTTCGATGAAAGAGGAAATGTATCGATGGTTCTAATTACAAGCACAGATATTACGGAGCAAAAAAATACAGAACAAAAAATAAAATACAGCGAAGAACGCTTTCGTTCACTTGCGGAAACTCTGCCGCAAATGGTTTGGGTGATGAATGGCGATGGCGAAATTGAGTACGCCTCAAAAAGCTGGGAAAAATACTCGGGTATTGATGATGCTGCGGAAGCCTGGATCTACATGATGCATCCGGATGATAGAGAACAGTTGACAATGTATTGGAACCAGGTTTTTGCCGGGAAAAAAGGTTTTCAACATGAAGTGCGGCTAAAAAACAAAGAAAGTATATACCGCTGGTTTTATTCAGTCGGTGAACCGGTATTGGATGCTGATGAAAAAGTAAGTAAGTGGGTTGGATCACTAACCGATATTCATGAGCAAAAATTAAAAGAAGAAAGAAAGGATGAATTTATCAGTATTGCCAGCCATGAATTAAAAACGCCGCTTACAACGGCTAAAGCATATTTGCAAATGCTGGAACTTTATTTAGATGAAAACAACGAAGAGGCATCCTTGTATGCTAAAAAAGCAAACCAGGCTGTTAACAGGCTTAATGAGTTGGTTGGCGAATTGCTGGATGTAAGCAAGATAAGTTTGGGCAAAATAAATTATACTATATCTGCTTTCAATTTTAATGATATGATTGACAGTACCGTTGAAAATATACAGCTTATTTCGCCAAAACATACCATTGAAAAAACCGGTAAAGTTTATGATGAAGTAACAGGCGATAAAGATCGGCTGCAGCAGGTAGTAATAAATTTATTAACGAACGCAATAAAATATTCACCAGGGTCTGATAAAGTTTTTATAACCATAGAGCAGCAAAATGATATGATAAATGGATCAGTAAGAGATACTGGTATTGGCATTGCAAAGCAAAGCCTTCATAAAATATTTGAAAAGTATCATCGCATAGACGAGCATGCAGTACATTTTCAGGGACTGGGTATCGGATTGTATATTTCTTATGAAATTATTCGTCGGCACAATGGTAAATTATGGGTAGAAAGTGAACCAGGCAAAGGAAGTATATTTTATTTTAGTTTGCCGGTAAGGCATGTTGACCCGGAACAATAAAAGTTAAAACAGGTAGTAATAAATGTGAAGTATTTTTAGCCATTTGAAAACCATCCACGACTTACCTAATAAAAATAAAGCATATAAAGAGGGCCCTTAATATACAAAGACGACTCTGAAGTTTTTTTCTGCAATACATTTTCATAAAAAATAAACCCGGGAATGCTCAAGAAAAATTACAACGAAAGCAATTGATAAACTGCCAAAAATATATAAACAGATCCCATAACCTTATTGATTGGTGAAATACTTAGCTTAAAGTAGTTCATTAATTTTTTTCCGAAAATCATATACGTGAACATTATCATTAGGGTACCAATGGCATTGTACAAAATAAACAGCGGCAAGGCGCTGGTGTTACTGTTTAACTGAACTACTTTTTTAATTAAAACACCTGCAACCACCCAAAAAGGAATTTGTTGGGGATGAATGATGATACTAAAAACACCCCTGATAATGGTGTTTTGATGTGCACTGTTTTTATTGTGCCGTTTTTCTGCTATCATCCATAACCCCATTATAAATATCAACACATAAGCGCCAATTTCAACAGTCTTGTAAAACTGACTGCTACTTTTGATGACATTTAAAAACATAAGTGATAATCCACAATAAAGGCTCTCAAATACTACAATCAGCAATAGCATTAATGAGAGAAGCTTGTACCTTTTTGCACCATATAATTCCACTACCATTAAATTGATATTGCCGGGAAATAAATAACCATAAAACCCAATTGGAATGCCAATGATACTCATATAAACGGAACACTTTTTTTATATTCTTTTTCTAATTTTCTCGTATGTTTAAAAGCTTTAAAAGACATAAACGCAACACCCGCCTACTTATTTATAAATGCTGCCTGGTACATCATATAGTAATGACTGGCTATTACCTTTTGTGCTTTAAAAAACGAAAACCGGGGATCATAAATATGCGATGGCTCCGCACCTGCACCATTCAATTCAAGTATGGCGATATTCTTACCTGCTTTTAAATCTTCAATACTGGTGCACCGCAAATCGTACCTGCCAAAATAAAAGCCATCAATTTGCTTACTGAGATGGTCAAAAGTATTTACCAAAGCTTCATCAATAATGTGATTATAATCCAGGAACATAGCACCCAATACATGATTACCATAAGGTGCCAATACTTCCCGTTCACCTAACTTTAAAATACGGTTGAAGTCAATTTGCTTGTTCTGCTTTAGCCTATAGTATTGCAAAAAATAACGGTTGTTGCGCTTAATCAACTCATCAATGGTGGCGTGTCCATCACCGGTTACAGTCAATAGTTTCTTTATGGTAACAGAGGTTAAACGTTCATGTTCACTGTTTGGGTTTCTGTAATAAAAAACACTCAACTCTAAAGGGTAATTCACATATGCCTGTATTAAAAAATCCACCTTCATCGCCTTTTTATAACAGTCCAGCTCGCTTGCCGAACCAATCTTTTTTACGCACCATCCTCGTTCGCCTCAATCTGGTTTAACTATTACCGGAAATGCAATACCATCCTTCGACATCTTTGCTAAAATTAAGCTAGCATCATCTTCTTTATTTACTAATATAGTAGATGGATAATACTCCTTTGGTATGAGTTTAAAAATACTCCACTTACTTTCAAAAAACATTCCGCCTGTTTCAATTGAAGGATTAGCAGCCGAAAAGAAAAAGAATGACCTTGCTTTTAAAGCCAGGTAGATGTAATAAAAACTTACGGGGGAATATACAAGCCACATGGGCCAATACTCCCAGCTAAATGCTTTAATATAAAAAGACCTAATTTTAAATTTTGTTAGATTGCTCATAGTTGGTTTAGTATAATTCTTATTAACATGCTTCCTTCATTGATATGATTTAGTTTGCTAAACTCCATGGAAAATATCATGAGAAGGAAGCAGGTTTTTAGTGCTGTTGTTAAACCAAATCTTTTTGTCATGATAAGTACCAGTCAAAAAATCATGGTAATGCATTTCTGCGGAATCTTCCAATTGTATATCAATAAAAGTGTAACTCAGGGTTTTTGTCTGTTCATTTCTGTTCATTTAAAAACCATTCTCATTATCTGTAAATGATTTAAAAAAAATAAATAGGGAGAGCGAAGAAACTGTCGTATTCATTCCTATCCATCGGTGAAATAATTTACTCCTATAATTCCTTGACTCGCTATCATATAATGTGGCAGATGACCATATATAAGGCTGATTGGGCTTCAATATTACTCCATGTTTATTCTCTCCATCCCAAACTAACTGAAATAAATTTCCCTCATTCCAAACCACCAATGTGTAAGGTTCTACTCCTTGCATATCCATCAAATTCCAACTCTTAACCAGTGAGTTGCAGGCTAATAATTCAGCAACAATTAGGCCCCTGCTTTTTCGGTAATTTGTTTTCCGTTCATGCTTTTTAAAACCGCCATTAAGTAAGATGATAACATTACCTGAGTCCGTTACCCCAAGCCATGTACCGCCTGCCATGGCATCTATCGGAGATAATATAACAGCATCTGCATCCTTATAAATTGTGGGCACCGCAGCTCTTGGGCGCAGGGGATTTTCATCCCTAAGCGAAGCAAAGAAATATTTACCGCCCTTTGGTATAAAAACTACTGTACACATAATTTTTTTAAATTCAAACTTAAAACCCAAATCTTGTTCCCAACAAAAGCGAAAAAGACTTTGGGTTACAATCCGTCCTTCAGACGCAGAAATATTTACTGGTAAAAGATATTAACAACATGCCAATTTGCATTTTAATCAATTTTGAGTTCCATGTTAGGCAAAATAATTAATAGTAGAATAAGCCATACCAAAATCATCATCCACCATTTCTAATTGCATTTCTCTTAATGCTACCCTAATTAAAGCAAGGTGATGTATAGCATGTTCGGCATTGTACACAATTTCCCTGAAATAAGTGGTGGTAACATAATTGAGTGTATTTTCTTCACAGCATTCCATCACTAAATTCATTTGCTTATCCGGCTGTTTTATCTGTTCCGCCATAAGGCTTAATTGCTGCATTGCAAAAGTCTTATTGGTTTCAATCGCTAAATCTCTTACCCTGTTTACATAATCTACTGTGCCGGTATTGTAACCATCCGTAGCACATTTCAATAACTCAATGATATGCCTGGTATGGCCGCCAATACTAGCATTACCGAGAAATGCAATTTTCTGTTTGTACTGTGTGTCGTTTAACAAAAGCACGAGATTACTCAACGATTTTAATTGTTCGGTAATTTGAATAAATATCATACAGTATGTTTTATTGTAACAAAGCGGATCCAAAAAGATGGTTAAAATCTACGCAGTGAATAGAAATATATTTGTATTCCATAAAGTCGGGCATCCCGGTAACAGCATAAACCTGGTTGCCGGTTGTTGATTTTAATGCGCCTAAATCAATGAAATTGATGGGCATTGCTTCCTTTGAAATATATACGTGCAATGCCGGCCCATTACTGGAATTAAAACCTGCAAGTTTTACTTCAATGTCAGCTGACTTTACATAAATCTCTGCTTTGCCTGTTACCGTTCCGTAAGCTCCCGAAGCAAAATCGCCACTGTATTTTAATACCGCCGCAGTGTCCGTCATTTGGTTTAAATCGATTGTTAAAGCAAACCCATTTTCTTTTTTGCAGGAGGTTAAAGCCAGCAACGTTGCAGCTAAAATAATTGTGTAATAACGCATAGCTTGTTGGTTTAAAAATTAAATGAAAATTCGGGAGATAGAACAAATTTTCGGGTGAGTCCATCGGGCCTGACATCTCTTACTACAAAAGGAACTCCGCCCGTTAGCCCAATAGAAAATTTATTATTTAATTGGTAATGTATTGCTGCGGTTCCATTTAAGGTAAGTCCCTCCGAGCCTGAGAGCGCAATTGGTTTGTTACTTAGGTTGCCATCAATATAGGTATCCTTTCCTACATGATAAATGCCAAGCAAACCAATATTAATATCAAGTTTTCTATTTGCAATTAAGTTATAACTGGCCCTTAACAGCACATCCCCTTTCCTGTTAAAATCATTGCTGGGGCTGTATTTATTTGCTTGAGGCGTGTTCCAGTAGGCAGGCAAAAAAGTGTTTCCATTAGTACCTGTTAGCGGTTGTTGAATGGCAGTAGAAAACAACCATTTTTTATTGAAAATGGTAACTCCCGCCAACAAATCAATGGTGCCCAAACTACTTTGGTATTGCATCGGCAAAGGCTTACCAGTTGCGTGAATGTCTCCTTTATTTAATGGAAGTTTTGTTCCAAATAAAAAAGATGTTTGCCAATTATTATTTTCGGGAACGCTATAGGTAGCAGACAGAAATAAATCGCCGAAACCACTTGCATTACCCAAATTTCCACCTGCATAATTACCGGTAATTTTTCCCTGTACCGACCAACTGCGGTTGAATGTATAATCATATTGAACACCCGGCGTAAATACGTACACATCTTCATCTCCAATACCGTTACCTAAAATCAGCGAAAGCTTTTGTTTGTTTTGTGAGAAGCTGTCCTTAGTGTGTTTGTTAAAATTACCAATGGTACAAAAGCCTGCATCACTGCATCCTTGTGCGGTTGATTTACTACAGAACAAAGTCGTCTTTATAAGCAGAAAGAAAAAGATTAAACCAGTTTTCATACAGTAGTTATTTTTTTTGAGAACCTGTTATAAAGATTAATACCCTGTTGTATGTTCAGCGCCAAAATAACCAGGCAACAAACCATTACCGTAATAGCCAACATAAACAATTGCCCACCATCTCCTTTAGATTCAATACCGATAACAGTAAGATGAGAAACGATTGCGCCCGCCATTAAACCAATTCCCAAAAACGCTCCTACAAAAACTGTTGAAGGAATCAACAACAAAATACTTGTAACTAACTCTATTACACCGGTACCTATTCTTCCCCAGGGTTCTACACCCAATTTTGTAAATAGCTCCACCGATTCGGGATGAGCCGTAAATTTGAAATATAAGGTTTGCAAAAGAATGACGGCTGCTACAATTCGTAGAGCCCAGGAGAATATTAATTTCGGTTTCATGTTGTGTTAAGTTTGGTTATAGTGTTTATAAAATGAACAATGTTTAATGAAATATTGCCATCCAGTTTTTATCTGCTTTAGCTTTTAAATTGGTTTCGTCTGCATTCCACTTATTAAGCGTGTTATTAACCCAGCTATGATAAAACAGATATAATTTGCCATTTACTATTTTAAATGTTTCGGGATCTATCTCTACTTTTTCGTTGGTAGCACCCATGGCGTATGCACACCAGCCTCCATACTGCGGCTCGTACTTTTTATAATCTTTTATAAATAAATCTTTGTTGGCTGCGTTTGAAAAGTAATATGCAACGCCATCTGCCGAAGCTGCGAATTGCTTAATGCCTTTTACAGCCTTGTTTTGTAAAAAATAAGCAACAGGGTCGTAACCCTGTATGGCCAAACCTTTTTCAAGATTAAATCCTTTTACTCTTGCTGCTGATTGTGCATTTGTTACACCAAGCGTGCATGCAGTTAGCAGTACTGCCACAATAATTTTCTTCATTTTTTTATTTTTAATTTTTAAACTATTTGTTTAAAGCGGGCCAGTAACCATCCGCTGCTTTTATTTTGCCGGTAGTATCCTTCAACCAAAATTCTTTCACTTTTAAATTGTAGTTCAGGTACAGCTTATTGCCAACTATTGTAAATGCATTGGGATCAGTTGGCGACTTGTGATTTTCACTACATCCATACGCACAGTAACCTCCGTATTGCGGTGCATATTTTTCAGACGCCAGTTTAAAACTTTCCAGGTTTGCCTGCGAAATAAATTTCCATTTGCTGCCACTCCAATCAGTTGAAAAGCTGTCAATACCTGCCACCGCCTTATTTTGTAAAAAGTAGGCAACGGGATCGTACCCATTTATTGCAGTGCCTTTTGTGCTGTAGTACTTAGCATCCTGGGCGTAGCTTGCTGCTGATAATAACATTGCAATCAGAAAAACAGAAATTGATTCCAGGTGTTTTAATATTGCCTGTTTCTGTTCACCTAAAAAAGCTTTTAGTATTCGTCCAGGAGAGGCTGTTTTATTAACTGTCATATCTTTTCTCATTTTAAATTCTTACTGTTTTTATTCGTTTACAATCCAATAGACGGACCGTTCCATAAAACCTTACAGCAAACAGAAAAAAAAAATGAAAAAATATTTTAGAGACGAAAATTATTGACCGGAGTTGTCAATTTGTTGCTGGATAACCTCTTTTGCTTTGGTAGAAAGAATATGCGGAGGATGGGTGAAAATTTTATTGACAACAGCTTTGCCAATATGATTAATGATAGATGATTGCTTTACAAAGCGCCTGCAGTAAATACAATACAATAAGTGATAGAAAAGTTTTACTCTTTCTGAGATAGAGGCTTTGCCTTCCTCCTTTTTAAGAGAAAGCAACGTGGCTTGCTTGCAGTCAAGCACTGTTTTTTTGAAAAGATATATTTTCATGTTTTCTTTTAACTCAAAAACCAGTTTTTTTCAAGGCAACTGCGAATTAAAACTTTTGCTCTGTGGATGATCACCCAGTAATTAGACGATGTAATATTAAATTCCTTACAAATAAATTCTGCTTCGGCTTCATCCAAAAACTTTGCTACAAAAACAGGCACCAGTTTAGTGGGCATTTTTTGTATACAGTAATGTATTATCTTATTAAATTCATTGCTGTTAACTTTTGCATCCGCTAATTCCTTCCAGGCCATTGGTCCAGCATCCATTAACCAGTGTCCGTCATGCTCATTAAAAAAATGCTCATCGAACCCTTTTTCCGTATCAGAAATATAACTGGTAACCTCCTTTAAAACATCCCTTTTACGGTAATGGTCGATGATTTTATTTTTAAGGATAGCTGTAAGCCATGTTTTTTCTGAACTCCCATTTTTGAAACTGTCTTTCGCTTTAAATGCTGATAGAAATGTTTCCTGCACCAGGTCTTCAGCAGTTTCCTTACTACTCACTTTTATCAAAGCAAGTGAATAAAGGTAATCCGCATAAGTTTTAACCCAATCAGCTGGTTTTAATATTTCCTCATCTAGGTTCATTGGTAAAAGATAAAATCATTTTATGTTCCTTAAAATCAATAATAATTTAAAAAGAGGACATGCTTTCCTAAAATTGAAATCTTACACCCACAAAAAACGAATTTATAATATTCGATGACAATACTAACATTAATTATTTTTAGAAGTAAGCTTTTGAAAAAGGTATTAAAACTTCTCTGACTGTGTGGTGCATGTAAAATTATCTTCGGTTGGTGGGGACATTATAAATGTTCGGAACATTTTTTTCTTTTGTGGTACATTGAAAAATATAGGGTAAAATAATGTCACCCCTTCGGGGTTTCCTGTAGGCTTGTGCTTCTTTAGGCTATAATTATGTCAGCCTTTCAGGCTTTAAAATCCCGAAGGGATGATATTACTATAGAAAAATTAATTAACAATTACCGAAACCCTGAAAGGGTGATATTGGTTTTTGTAAACATAAAATTCTTCCGAACAGTTTTGGTGGACACCAACCGGGGCGTCCGTGTGCAGTATCCCCATCCCCACAAAAAGCCTGATATTGCGACAATTTTAATTGCACCCCCATTTCATCGGCTTCATAATAATCATAAATTTGCGCCTTAAAATTCAATAGCCTTATGTAACTACGGTGGCAGCATTGCCGGGGCTTTTATAAAAGTTTTTAAAATAATTTGATGTTAAAACGAACAAAGAATTTAGGTATTAAAAGTCTTTTCACTTTCTCAATATCCTTTTTTAGCCAGTTTATACTGGCGCAAACAACGGGCAAATTTGAAGGTCGTGTTTTTGATAAAGACATCGCACTGGAATTTGTAACAGTTAACATTTTTAAACAGGCGGACACAGGAAGGGTTGCATACTATGCAACCACTGATACATCGGGAACGTTTATAATTGAAGGGATTGAGTTTGGTGACTACCTGGCAAAATTTAGTTTGATTGGCTACAAACCAGCTGCACAAAAGTTTTCGGTAACAGCAGCAGCAGGCCTACTAAATTTTGAAAAGTACCAACTGAAGAAGGATGTAAACTTTCTTGAAACAGTAACAGTTACTTCGCAAAAAAAACTGATTGAAAAAACACCGCAAGGTTTTATTGTAAATGCAGCGGCAAATATTACTGCTACCGGCGGCACTGCTACGGATATTCTTAAAAATACGCCCACCATTTCTGTGGATGCCGAAGGTGCAATTACCCTACGGGGAAAAACGCCACTGATATTAATAAATGGCAGAAACTCCAATTTAAGCAACCCCGATCAGATCCCAGCCAGCAGCATCGAAAGTATAGAAATCATCAATAACCCCACCGCTAAATATGATGCCAATGCAGAAAGTGGCATCATCAATATTAAGCTGAAAAAAAATAAACAAAACGGCATCAATGGCGCTGTTGCGGTGGGAGCAGGGTTAGGCAGCCGGGGCAGAATAAACAGCTCCTTTCTTATAAACCAGAAAACAAAAAAATGGAATCTTGGTGTAGGATACGACAATCGTTTTGCCGGTAGAACAAGAAAAATTAATGGAAGCCGTACCAACTTTTATTTGCCCAATGAATATTTATTAAATCAAAACAGGCAAGACAAAAGATTAGAGCAGTTGCAAAATCTCAAGTTCAATGCAGACTTTACACCTGACGCAAAAAATACTTTTTCTTTTGAAGCCATTGGTAACATGGAAGGGCAGGACAATAATGAAAATTTAAACACTGCTTTATACAAAAAGACGAACGATTTAAAGACTAACACCAACCGGCATTCTATTGAAATAGCCCGTTCAAAAGTAGCTGAGTTTTCTGCGGTGTACAGCAGGAAATTTGATATCGAAAGAAAGACTTTGTCAGCAAATATTACTTCATCCATAAACAGGGATCGGGAAAATACAACTATCACATCTCAGGCTCTTGATGAAAATGAAATTGGTATAGGAAATCCCTGGTATCAAAGAACACATAATTATGAAAATGGCCATGTCTCCACTGCAAAAGTAGATTATGCGTTCCCCGTATCTAAAAGGGCTTTGATTGAAACCGGGTATAAAGGTATTTTCAGAAGCATTTATGCAGATTTTCAAACATCCGATTTGCAGAATAATGTAGAGATTGTAAACACCGGCGCCAGCAATATATTTAAATTTAATGAACAGGTTCAAGCCGCTTATATTCAATACAGTTCAAGCTTTGGTAAAGCCCCAACTCAAAAATGGAAGTACGACCTTGGCGTAAGAGCAGAGCAGGTTTTAAATGATGGCAACACCCAAAACAACAGCACAAAATTTACCAATAGTTATCTTAAATTATTTCCAACAGCAAGTCTTGCTTATTATCATACATCGGATGAATATTGGAAAATTAGTTATGGTAAAAGAATCAATCGCCCCGGTTTAGGCCAGCTCAATCCTTTTATAGATATAACAGATTCTTTAAACCCTCATGGTGGTAACCCCAATTTACAACCAGAAATTATTCATGCAACAGAACTAGGGTTTAGCAAAGAATGGAACAACTACAGTTTATCATCTAATCTTTTTTATCGTTACGCCATTAATACTATCAGGCAGTATTCCCAATTGCAACCCAATGGTGCCAATCTTTCTTTTCCGGTGAATATTGGCAATGCAACAACCTATGGAATTGAAAATGTCTTTAACGCAAAGCCATCAAATTGGTACGACTTTAATGCCAGCCTTTCCCTCTTTCAACAAAAATTAAATGGAGACAATCTTTCAACCAATGCAGTTCAATCTGCATTTGGTTGGTATGCCAAGTTGATCAACAATTTTGTGCCCTGGCAGCATGGTAGAATACAGGTTACGGGCAACTACAATTCCGCAGTTCCCACGCCACAGGGTAAAAGAATTGCCCAATACTTCGTTGACCTTGGGGTTCAACAAAAATTGAGTAATGGCAATGCACGGTTGGGTTTAACGGTTACTGATGTTTTTAATACATTCAAAAGTGGCTATGTCAACAATACACTGGAGTTTTCAAATTACCGGTATGGCAAGGCTGATACAAGAGCATTCATTGTTACATTTGCATACTTCTTTAAATCTGCCTTCAAAGAGAAATTATTAGAAAATAAATTTTCCACCGATTATTAAATCAATATAACATGAAACAGGTAATTAAAATAAATGCTGCAGCTGTGTTTATCATAGCATGTTTACTAATGGTTTCCTGCAATGATGCCACAAAGACGCAGCCGGTTGCTGAAAATAAAAAAGATACCATTGCCTGTAAACCCGAAAGCAGTAAACTTGATACTGTTACGATTGCTGCGGTTACCGGCATGAAGGGTACAGTAAAAAATGGCGAATATAAAATTACCGTACCGCAAAACGATCTGCATATTGTAGTAGATGGTTTTAAAATAATTCCACCAATGGGGTTGGGTACATGGATAGCATTTACTCCCTGTGGCGATAGTGTAATGATGATGGGTGATATTATCTTATCTGAAAACGATGTAGCACCGGTGCAGCAGGAAGTGATCAGGCAGGGTCTGTCCATCACTGCTATTCACAATCACTTTGTACGCAACAGGCCTAATGTAATGTATATGCATATTGATGGCTTTGGTAATGCTGCAACACTTGCAGCCAACGCAAAAGCTATTTTAGACAAGGTAAGCCAGGTAAGAGGTGCAGATCCGAAAGCAGCAAGGGGCGACAGTGTTGTAAATACATTGAATATCTCCCTGCTTGATTCTTTGATGGCACATAAAGGAGAAATGAACAAAGGCGTGTACAAATTTACCATTGGCCGACCCGATGTAATGCTTCGGGAGCATGGAGTTCCAATCAGTACTTTTATGGGATTCAATACATGGGCTGCCTGGCAGGGCACGCCTGAAAGAGCCGCAGTAGCCGGCGATTTTGCCATGCTGATGGATGAAGTGCAACCGGTGATTAAAACACTTATTGAAAATGGAATTGAGGTAGTAGCAGTTCATAATCACATGGTACACGAAGAACCAAAAATCTTTTTCCTGCATTACTGGGGTGTTGGCCCTGCTGAAAAATTGGCAAAAGGATTAAAGGCTGCCTTAGATAAAACAGGAAAAGGTATGGGACATTAAAAATGTAGCCAAATAAGTCAATTAAAACGTTCGTGTAATGCTTCAATACTTGTTTTTTGTTTGCAAGGCGGGAAACGTCAACGCTTGAGGATGAGGCTCATTGGCTTAATGCAATCTTCTACAATAAAAAATGATTGAGTTTATTTTAAAGTAGGGTTGATCATTGAAAATAGAATTTTATTTTTTCTTCTTTAATTCTCCCACAAAATCCGCCATTTGTCCCTGTGGCGGCAATAAAATTTCCGGAATAAAAACAATACCGCAGCACACTATGTATTGATATTGATAAACTGCCGCCTGTAAGATTAGTAACGCCAATTGTAGATTTGTTCTACCAAGAACCGTTGCCAACATCGGCAAAAACACAGAGATAAAATTAGTCGGCCAGTTGGTGGCTAATTCTTATTTTGAGTTGTTAAAGCAGTATATGAATATAGCAAACCCCGGTATTATAGCTTACTTCCGGAGGTATTTGATGTATTCAGGAACCGGAAAAACGTAACCTTTAATCTTAGTAGAAAACAATTCAATAAAACACCCAACCTTAATGCAGCCGCTAAAGTGTGGAAAAAATAAAGTAGGTATACTGGTTGTTATACGCTATTTTCATCTTAATGGAGTATATGGTAATAAGATTATATGCTAACATAATTTTTTTTATACTAAGTTTACCAGTTTATCATAACATGCCAGGTAATCTGTATCGTACAATTAATATTTTTCTCAGCACCTCAAAATAAGAATTATTCCTCTTTTGATAAGTATGTTTTAAAAAGGTAACTTTATAAAAGGATGTCACAGGAGAGATGATCTCTCGGCCACCATGTTTTTTTTCTGTTAATAATTCATTTATTAAAATCCCCAACTCATGGCCAAAAAAACTGTGGACCAAACACTCATTAAATCTGCTAACCTGTTCCCGGTAGTAGGCATTGGGGCTTCGGCCGGCGGGCTCGATGCTTTTAAAAAATTGCTAAGAGCCATTCCCGTAGATTCGGGCATGGCCTATGTGCTGGTGCAACATTTAGATCCCAGCCACGAAAGCATGTTACCCGAAATACTGCAAAAAGTTACCAAAATACCGGTATTGGAAATTACTGACGATATTAAAGTGCTGCCCGATCATATTTATGTTATCCCCAGCAATAAAATGATGGTGGCCACCGATGGTATTTTACTGCTTGCCCCAAGGCCAGAAAAAAGCAAAACAGAACGCAATCTCCCGATTGATCTTTTCTTTAAATCACTAGCCGAAGTACACCAGGAACATGCCATAGGCGTTGTGTTATCGGGCACTGCATCGGATGGCACACAGGGATTAAAAGCCATTAAAGAACAGGGAGGTATTACGTTTGCGCAGGATGAAGCATCGGCGGAATATGAAGGCATGCCCCATAGTGCAGCAGAGGCAGGTGTGGTAGATTTTATTTTACCACCGGAAGAAATACCCAATAAATTGTTAGAAGTAATCAATAAAACAATACTCAGTGATGAAGAACTGCAAAACATTCCAAAGCAGGATGAAGATGTTTTTAAACAAATTCTTTCGCTGCTGCGGATCCGCAAGGGCGTAGATTTTACCTACTACAAACAAACTACCATCCGCCGCAGGATATTACGCAGGATACTGATAAATAAAAATGAAGAGCCAACCGAATACCTGAAATTTTTAAGAGGAAGTACGGCAGAGCAGGATTTGCTTTACCAGGATTTGCTGATACCGGTAACCTCTTTTTTTCGTGACAAAAAAACCTTTGACAATTTATGCAACATTGTTTTTCCGGCCATTGTAAAAAATAAAATACCCGGCGAAATAACACGATTATGGGTGGCGGGCTGCAGCACAGGCCAGGAAGTGTACTCTTTTGCTATTTGTTTTAAGGAATTTTTAGGCGACAATCATGAAAGAATACAGATTTTTGGCACCGACCTTAGCGAACCAGCCATTACAAAAGCCCGTACAGGCATGTATGAAACAAATGAATTAGATAACGTGTCGCCTGAGCGCCTGAAGGAGTATTTTACAAAAAACAATGGCGGTTACCAGGTAAATAAGAGCATCAGGGATTTGTGTGTGTTTGCCCACCACAATTTTTTAAAAGATCCGCCTTTTGGCAAGATGGATTGTATAAGCTGCCGCAATGTGCTTATTTATATGGAGCCTTACCTGCAAAAAAAGGCATTAACTACCTTTCATTATGCGCTGAATCCCAAGGGATTTTTATTACTCGGTAAATCCGAAACCACCAGCGGTGTACCCGATCTTTTTGCTTCGGCTTCCAAAATCGATAAATTATACTCCCGTAAAGATGTGCCCGGCAGATTTATGCAGGTAGCAAGCGAGCGAAGTGAACAAATTTTAAACCGCCCGGCCAATAGTTCCAAAAGCGAAAACCTCTGCACCGACTTTCAAAAAACAGCCGATGACATTTTGCTTACTAAATACACACCTGCGGGTGTGGTGGTAAATGAAATGATGGATATTGTTCATTTCCGTGGCAATACCGCAAACTATTTAGAACAGGCCCCCGGCAAACCCAGCCATAATTTATTGATAATGGCAAAAAACGGCTTGGGTTTTGAGTTGCGCAATATTTTGCACAAAGCAAAAACTGTTAAGGTAACGGTTGTAAAAGAAAATATACCACTGAGTGTAAATGGAAACCTGCGACATATTTCCATAGAAGCCGTTCCATTGCCCAATACGGTGGAGCCTTATTACCTTATACTCTTTCACGACAATAATTTAAATGACATCGATAGCCTTTCGACAAGGCCAGGAGGAATAAGCAATAAGAAAAAAGTTTCTGCCAAAACAAAAAAGGACGAAAAAGATATCCGCATACAACTGTTAGAACAGGAACTGGCACAGGCCCGTGAAGATATGCGAAGCATTACCGAAGACCAGGAAGCAAGCAACGAAGAGCTGCAAAGTGCCAATGAGGAACTGCTGAGTGGCAGCGAAGAATTGCAGAGCCTGAACGAAGAGCTGGAGACCAGCAAAGAAGAATTACAAAGCACCAACGAAGAACTCACCGTTTTAAACCATGAATTAGTTGGCCTGAACGAAGAGGTAACCGATGCAAGAAATTATTCCGAAAGCATTGTGGCCACCCTTTACCAACCCCTGCTGGTGCTTGATAAACACCTGCGGGTTAAAACGGCCAACAAAGCTTTTTATAAAACATTTAATGTAGGCGAACAAGAAACAGAAGGCGTGTTGGTGTACGACCTGGGTAACCGGCAATGGAATATTCCCGAATTACGAACTTTGCTGGAAGAAATTTTACCACAAAAAAAACAGATTACCGATTTTGAAGTAACACACAATTTTACCTCTATTGGCGAACGGGTAATTTTATTAAATGCCCTGGAAATAACAAGAGAAAAGAAAGAAGAAAAACTAATTCTGCTTTCTATTGAAGATATTACCCAACAACGGCTTTTTCAACTTAAAGAAAAAAAAATCCTGAGCCGCTATCATAACCTGCTGCTGCAAACACCGGTAGCCATTGCTATTTATCGTGGCAGAAATTACATAGTTGAACTAGTCAACGATTTGGCGTTGAAAATACTTGTTAAAGACAAGAACTTAATAGGCAAGCCCCTCTTTGAATCGATGCCCGAATTGGAAAGCCAGTTGAAACCAACTTTTGATAAAGTAATGCAAAGCGGCATTCCTTTTCATGCCAATGAATACGAAGCAACACTTATAAGAAACGGTAAAAACGAACAAAAATATTTCGATACTATTTTTGAACCAATACTGGAAGATGATAATACTATCTCAGGAGTAATAGTGGTAGCCCATGAAGTAACCGACCAGGTGCTCGCCCGCAAACAAATTGAAGACAGCGAACACCGTTATCACGAAATGATTTATACTTCTCCTTCCCTCATTGCTATTTTTAAGGGAGAAGACATGATTATTGAAATTGCCAACGATGCCATTTTAGAAAGTTGGGGCAAGGGAAAAGATGTCATCGGCCAATCGTTGTTTGAAGTGATACCCGAATCCGTTGAACAGGGCTTTGATAAACTGTTATTAAGTGTATATAAAACAGGCAAGCCTTTTCATGCTCATGAATCACCTATTACCTTGTTGCGTAATGGCATCAAAGAATTAGTTTATTACGATTTTATTTACCAGGCACAGCGCAATGTAAATGGCGTAACAGAAGGAGTAGCGGTAATTGCCAGTGAAGTAACCTCACAGGCATTACTGCATAAAAAAATAAAAGAAAGCGAAGCCTTTAACCGAGCCGTATTAGAAAGTAGCCCCGATTGTATAAAAATGCTTGATGGAGATGGCCGCCTGGAGTTTATAAACTCTAATGGTGTTTGCCTTTTGGAAATTGATGATTTTAAATCGGTACAAAACACATATTGGTGGGATTTGTGGCAACCTGAGAACCAGCAAATAATAAAAGATGCAGTAGCAAAAGCAAAAGGAGGAGAAAAAGTGCAGTTCCAGATTTTTAGCTCTACTTCAAAAGGCACACCTAAATGGTGGGATATAATTGTATTTCCGGTGCAGAAAGATGGCACTGGTAATAATCTGCGCCGCATACTTTCCGTATCCAGAGATATTACAGAACAGAAAAAAGTGGAGGAAGTAATCAGGGAGAATGAAACCCGTTTTCGTTCCATCACCAATGCTTCTACCGCTGCCCTTTGGATGTCTGATGAAAATTTTCAAATTACCTATGTCAATCAAACCTGGATTAATTGGACCGGCCAGCCTTTTGAAAAACATCTGGGCGAAGGATGGTTAAAATCTATATTACCTGAAGATCAGGAAATTATCAGGGCGCATATAGTAAACGATTCTACCGCACGGCGTAATTTTAAAATGGATTTCAGGGTTAAGTGGACAGATGGAACAATACATTGGTGTGCAACCGAAGGGGCACCCCGTTATTTATCCAATGGCCAGTTTGCAGGCTATGCAGGTACCTGCAATGATATTACCGAACGCAAACAAAATGAACTTAAAGAAAAGGAATTGTTAACCCGGTTTCAGAAACTTGTAATTCAGGCACCCGTTGCAATTTGCGTACTGCGGGGAAAAGATTATATAATAGAAGTGATCAATAAAGGAATGTATGAAATGTGGGACAGAAAGATAGAAGATGTAATAAACAAACCCGCTTTTGATGTGCTGCCGGAGTTTAGAGACCAGGGATTAAAAGAACTTTTAGACAATGTTTTAAATACAGGAGAACCCATCGTAATACAGGAACTACCGCTTACTATCAGGCGCCATGATAGTATGGAAAATATCTTTGTTAAATTTGTTTACGAGCCATTACGGGAAGCCGATGGAACTATATCAGGAGTGATGGCATTGGCCCATGAAATTACCGAGCAGGTTTTATCGAGAAAAAAAGTTGAAGAAAGCGAAAAACAATTCAGGCAAATGGCAGAATTAATGCCACAAAAAATATGGACTGCTGATGCTGAAGGCAACAAAAACTATTTTAACCAAACATTACTAGACTATGTCGGATTTACTTTTGAAGAATTAAAAGGCAGCGGATGGCAAAAGATTGTTCATCCCGATGATTGGAAAAAAAATAAAAGCCAATGGGAAGAATCGTTAAGTACCGGACAGGATTATGAAATTGAGAACAGGTTACTGCGCAAAGATGGAGAATACTTATGGCATCTTACCAGGGCAGTAGCTTTAAAAGATGACACCGGCGCAATAAAAATGTGGATAGGTGCTAAAACTGAAATACAAAAAATAAAAGAAGAAGAAGAACGGAAAGGAGATTTTATGAAAATGGTAAGCCACGAATTAAAAACACCTGTTACGTCTATCAAAGGTTATGTTCAGTTACTTTTAAGTATGCTGAAAGATACACCTGAAATGGCGTTGGCCGATTTACCCTTACTGTCTTCTTTAACCCGGATCGATATCCAGGTGTTACGGTTAACAAGGCTGATAACAGAAATGCTGGATCTTACAAGACTGGAAACGGGTATGCTTGAATTGAAAAAAGAGTTTTTCAGCCTTAATGAACTGGTTAATGAAACAGTGGCGGACATCATTTATACCAACACAAAACATACCATTCATATCCATACTAATTTTACAGGCAGGGTATATGGAGACAAAGACCGGTTAGGCCAGGTACTGATAAATCTTATCAATAATGCCATCAAATATTCCACCCATAATAATCCAATTGATGTGACCATTCTCCAGCCGGGAAATAATCTTATTGCG
This sequence comes from Chitinophagaceae bacterium, assembly GCA_025360525.1. Classification (GTDB taxonomy): domain Bacteria; phylum Bacteroidota; class Bacteroidia; order Chitinophagales; family Chitinophagaceae; genus Ferruginibacter. The sequence goes on from JANYCA010000136.1 coordinate 25,522, forward strand.
GTGAGTGTAAAAGATTACGGCATTGGTATCACCAAAACCGATCAGCTAAAAATATTTGAAAGATTTTTCAGGGCAGGTGGTAAGAGTGAGCACACTTACTCCGGATTTGGTATTGGCTTGTATATTGCCAATCAAATTATAGAGCGGCATAAAGGTTCTCTATCGGTAGAAAGTGAAAAAGAAAAAGGATCTACGTTTACGTTTACCTTGCATTTAGCAACAGCAAATGAAATTTAAGAACTGTAAACAGCAAAAAATACCTGGTGCTTTGTGGAGTAATATTCTGTGTAATTAAAAGCAGTTTTTAATTACACAGAAGCAGTGTGTATTACAGAATATAATTTTAACTCAAATATTGTTATTTGTATGATGCAAGGTATTAGAAATATTTAAACGTTTCTTTTGTAATAAT
>JANYCA010000137.1 GCA_025360525.1 Chitinophagaceae bacterium
GGTGCATGCATCCTGGTCAATAAGTACAGAGTGGTGGGCATATATGGTGTTTCCATTTTTAGTGATGCCGTTTTCAAAGCTGTCATCCGCAGGCAAAATAGCAGTTACATTATTATGTTTTGGCGGCTACCTTTTTATTACTTTTATTATCATTCCAATTGTTCCCTTTCCCCCTGAAATTCCATTTGTAAAACCAGACCCGGCTTCGCTTTCTGTAAATGTGGCTTACCAGTTTGGCTTTATACGTTGCCTTTGCGGTTTTGTGTTGGGTATGATGATGTACCAGGGTTTTAAAGAAGGGTGGGGTAAAAAAATACTGGCAAATGGATATGTATTTTTGGTGGCAGCGGCGGGGCTTTTTTTAAGTTTGCACTTTGGTTTGCCAGATGTTGTTACAATCAGCTTTCTGCCATTTATTTTGTTATCTGCTGCTTATGGCAGCCCTTCTATAAACAAGGTGCTTTCCGTAAAACCGTTGCAAAAAATAGGAGATTGGTCTTTCTCTATTTACCTGGTACACCAGCCCATTTTATATACAATAGGCAGCATCATTGCTTACTACAATCCTGTAAATCCAAACAATCCATCAGCAGGCCCACCCACGGCCCCCAGCTTGATAATATCATGGGGAATATGTGTTGGCATTATCGCAATCACTCTTTTTATTTCCAGCCTTACTTATCGTTTTTGGGAAGTGCCCGCCAGAAAGTGGATCAACTCAAAATCAGCTAAAAGGGAGTACTGAAATGGATTGTTGTGCCAGTAATGCAGCTTTCATTGGTGACGCAATGTTTCTTTTTCTCAGCAACGTCTCCCAATAGTTGAAAATGAAAACCTAAGCAAAAAATGATGGGGACGTTGCGTACTACAATGCCCGGTCTTTTTTCTCAGCAACGTCTCCCAATAACCGAAGTTGAAAATTTAAACAAAAATTGATGGGGACGTTGCGTATTACAAACCCCGATCTCCATACCCCGCCGACAACCTATGCATAATTCGGTAAGGAATATACCCTCAGTACATTGGCAATGTAATACGTTGAAGAACCATGTTTATAAATAACAGTGTTACTACACAAATTTCATTTCCCCCTAACATGGATTATTGTGAAAATAATGCAGCTTTCATTGCTGACGCAATGTTTCCAATCGAATGACAACTCCTAACATGATACTATTTGTTTTTTGTCTTTGATCAAACAACGGCCTGATGGGCATATCCTCCATTGGCAAAAACTAAAAACTCACCCATTTATTTCAAATATTTCCCAAACCATTTAATGTAACGATCAAAGCGATCTACCTGGTAAGATGGTTTGCTGATGCCATGAAATTGCCCCGGATAAATAATTAACTGTGTGGGTACACCCAACGAGCGTAAGGCCTGGTACATTTGTTCGGAACCTACTGTTGGTACATTAAAATCTTTTTCACTGGCCATAAACATCGTAGGTGTTTTTATCTTGTCTGCGTTAAAAAACGGGTACGAAAGATCCATCCATTTTTTTGGATTTTTCCATGGCTGTCCCAATTCTGTTTCGTATTGTGTAACGTACTGATCTACGCCGTACATACTAAACTGTAAAGAACTTCCAGCACCGCTTGCTGCTGCTTTAAAACGTGTGTCGCTGGCAATGCTGTAGTTGGTGAGGATGCCGCCATAACTCCATCCGCCAATACCGATTTTATTTTCATCAGCAATGCCCTTTTGTACCAGGTAGTCTGCTGCACCCAAAATATCCAACACTTCCTTATTGCCCCAATCAGCATAGATTGCCTTTGTAAATTCAACCCCTCTGCCGCTGCTGCCACGGTAATTAACACCTGCTACTGCGTACCCTGCAGCCGCCAGCATCTGCCTCGACAAATCAAATCCATAATCATCCTGGCCAACAGGCCCACCATGAATAAACAGAATAAGCGGTAATTTTTTATTGAGATCAACATTGGCCGGCCTGTATAAAATTCCCGACACTTTTATACCATCCTTGCTGGTAGATTCAAACCCTTCTACCTTAGCAAACTGAATTTTATTTATGAAAGAATCCTGTACATGGGTTAACTGACGAGGTTGATTATTTTCGATGGTGTAGATTTCAGCAGGCTTTTGGGGTTCTGCCATAATGGTTACCAATGCACTGTTGTTTAAATTAGAGGCGATGGCAGAAAAGCTTCGCTCGCCGCCTGCCACCGTGGTGATGGTATTTGCTGCAATATCAATTTTACCAATATAATCTTTTCGGTCATCGGCCACTACACACAAAATGCTTTTACCATCTTTAGACCATTCCATTTCGTCGATGTTGCGGTTTACAGAAGCTGCTAATAAACGGGTGGCGCCATCAGCAAGCGTAACCAATGCAATACCGTTTTGCCCATACATGGTAAAATTTTGGTCGCTGGAAGAACGGCTATAAGCAATAATTTTTCCATCAGGACTCCATTTAGGATTTTTGTCTCCACCAGCCCAGGTTGTTAACTGTTTTAAGGCAGCACCTTTGCTTGCATTCATTAGCCAGATGTCGGTATTATCGTTTCTATCGGGTTCTGCTGTTCGGTTACTTGCAAATGCTAATTGCTTTCCATCGGGGCTCCAGGCAGGTGAAGTTTCATCAAAATTACCTTTGGTTAAAGTGTCTGTTTTTTTGCTGCCGATGTCGAATATATACAAGTGCGTAAACCGGTTTTCTATCCATCCTCCAATATCCTGTTTAAAGTGATACCGGTCCATCACATAAGGCAACCTTGTTTTAGTTTTAGCTGTATCAGAAAAATCCTGGTCCAGAATGGACATAGCAATTTTTTTGCCGTCGGGGCTCCAGGCATAATCAATCAAATCGCCTTTGATATTGGTAAGCATTTTCCCCTCTCCTCCCCTTACATCCATCAGCCATATTTGTGCTTGCTTTTGGGCGTTTCTTGCTGATACAAAAGACAGGTATTTACCATCCGGGCTCCATCTTGGGCTCGATTCGCCCTCACCACTGCTGGTAAGTTGCACAGATGCGGCTTTATCATCCAGGCTTACCATCCAGATATCGGTATTGTGTGAATCCTTTGCTGTATCAACACTGCTCACCGTGTAGGCTACCCACTTACCATCAGGAGAAATTTGCGGATCACCCACATTTTTTAACAAATAAACATCCGTTGGCACCAGGGATCTTTTTGAAGGAGTCTGTCCGTTTGTAGTAAATAAAAAAGCAATAAGGCAGAGCGCTGAAAAGATTATTCTCATAAAAATTAGTTTTTTTAAACAGTTTTTAAAAATAGACCTTTGATCGAAATAAAAAATCGAGCATTTAAAAGATTGGGGAAAAAGAAAGTTTAACGAATATAGTACTTGTCAATTGAAAATATAACCGATGAATGTAGAAAACAATAAAAAGGAAGACGGGCTAAAACTTGCCTGGAGCCAGGTAAGACAGCGACTGGAAGTAATCTATGAAGGGGGCGGAAAAAAATCCATTGAAAAACAACGGGAACGAAATAAACTCACAGCAAGAGAAAGGATAAACTACCTCTGCGATAAATTAAAACCTTTTGTAGAAATCGGTGCTTTTGCCGGTTACGAAATGTATCCTGAACAAGGTGGTTGCCCGGCAGGAGGCACCGTCAGTGGCGTCGGTTACATCAGTGGCAGGCAATGCGTAATAATAGCCAACGACCAAACAGTAAAAGCAGGTGCATGGTTTCCCATCACCGGCAAAAAGAATTTGCGGATGCAGGAAATTGCCATGGAGAATAATTTACCGGTTATTTATTTGGTGGATAGCGCCGGGGTTTATTTGCCGATGCAGGATGAAATTTTTCCTGATAAAGATCATTTTGGTCGCATCTTCCGCAACAATGCGAAAATGAGCGCCATGGGCATTACGCAGATTGCGGCAGTAATGGGTCCCTGTGTGGCAGGTGGCGCTTACCTCCCCATTATGAGCGATGAAACACTAATGGTGGAAGGCAACGGTTCTATTTATTTAGCAGGTCCTTATTTGGTTAAAGCCGCCATAGGAGAAGATATCGATAGTGAAACATTGGGAGGCGCATTTACCCACACAGCCATTAGTGGTATTGCCGATTATAAGTTTGAAACAGAGCAAGCCTGTCTTGACCATATAAAAAAAATAATCAGTAAACTCGGCAAGGCACCAAATGCAGGCTTCGACAAGATAGAAGCCCTTGCACCCGCAAAAGCTGCCAATGAAATTTACAGCATTCTTGCAGAGAGCAACGCAAAGCCCTACAATATGGTGGAAATTATTGAATGCATCACCGATGCCAATAGCTTTGATCAGTTTAAAGAAGATTATGGCAAAACCATTTTGTGTGGCTATGCAAGAATTGATGGATGGGCAGTAGGCATTGTAGCCAACCAGCGCCTGATTGTAAAAAATAAAAAAGGCGAAATGCAGCTGGGCGGTGTTATCTACAACGACAGTGCGGATAAGGCAGCCAGGTTTGTTATGAACTGCAATCAAAAGAAAATTCCATTGGTTTTTTTGCAGGATGTTACCGGCTTTATGGTAGGCAGCCGCAGCGAGCATTCCGGCATTATTAAAGACGGGGCAAAAATGGTAAACGCAGTGGCCAATTCCGTGGTGCCCAAAATTACCATCATCATTGGTAACAGCTATGGTGCCGGCAACTATGCCATGTGTGGCAAGGCCTACGATCCACGTTTTATTTATGCCTGGCCCACTGCTAAAATAGCGGTGATGGGTGGTGAGCAGGCAGCAAAAACATTGTTGCAAATTCAGGTAGCTTCTTTAAAAGCAAAAGGCAAAACAATTACCCCGGAGGAGGAAGCAAAAATACTCCACGATATTACCCAACGGTACAACAGCCAAACGAGTACCTATTACGCAGCAGCAAGATTGTGGATTGATGCAATTATAGACCCCGGTGAAACAAGGATGCTGATTGCTGAAGGCATTGCAGCAGCCAATCACAACCCGGATATACAGCTATTTAAAACCGGTATTTTACAAGTGTAATATTGACTTACGAGATGCATTTACACAAGCACTTTTCCTTAAAAGTAAATTGCTTATTTTCACGTTCTTTAGAGCGGCTCCACTACAACCAGAACGCATAATTTATGAGTAATTTTTTTGTACGCAACCTTTTATTTTGTGCAGTTATTGCTGCTGTATTTAATGCCTGCAAAGATGATAGCAATTTAGCCATACCACCCCCCATCGTTGCTCAAAACTATACAGAGAGTTTTGATAACTTCCAGGAAGCTTACAACAACGGGTGGAGGACAAATAACAAAAGCACGCCCTTTGGCCGTAAATGGTACGACGTGGCAGAAGCACCTAATTTTGGATCGGTAAATTATGTAGCCATTTATTACCCCGAATGGGAGCAGGCACAGTTTACCTTAGATTCCGCTCAATTTCCCAACACGCCGTTTCCCGGTCGTTACTGGCAAAATGCGTATGGTTCTCAAAGGGCATCTAACGGTTATGCGGCAACTAGTATTGCCAGTGCATCTGTAATTGGAATTGGCGCTCCTCTTTCAAAATTCAATATCAGCAACTGGCTAATATCACCGGAAACCTTACTGCAAAATGGTGATAAAATTATCTTCTACACTTATAGCAAAGGCCTTTGCCGTTTACAGTTATGGCTAAATACTTCCAATACATTAAATGTGGGCATGGGAGCATTCGGCAGTGGAGATTTCACCATTAAATTATTAGATATTGACTCTACGTATGCACGGGTAGAGACCAATCCATCCATAGCTTTTCCTACCGAGTGGACAAGGTTTGAAGCTGAGGTTACAGGGCTCGAAAAACCAGTTAAAGGACGATTTGCATTCAGGCATTTTCTGGAAGACCAATTGCCGATAAAAATATCTACCATCGACCCAAATAATATTGATACCATTTACACACAGATACATAAATCTGTAATTGGCATTGATGAGGTAACCTACAAAAGCGAACATTGATTTTTTAAAAGAAAATAAATGAAAAATACATTCACTTTATCAATGCTTTTTGTTGCCACGATGGCGCTCCTTGCAATTTCCTGCGCTAAAGAAAGTAAAGCACCTGTTCCGATAGACTATTCATTATCCGAAGAATTTGATACGGTTAGCAATGCCCTTGCCAAAGGCTGGGTAATTGCCAACAATACAAAGCCGATCGGTACCATGGGTTGGGTACAGGGCTACTTTTATGTATCGCTTTACCATGGGCTTGCATTGGATAAATTAGGGTTGGGATATCCCAGCAATTACGCTTACGGTGGTGGCTTTAGTGGAAATAACCCTGCTGCTTCCGGTACGGATTTTATAATGACCACATCCGACTGCGGCTATAGCGTTGCCAATTGCAGCAACTGGCTTATTTCGCCGGTGCTTACTGTAAAAACGGGTGATGTGGTAAATTTTTATACCCGTACCTACGGCAATCCTGCCCTTGCCGCCGACCGGCTGGAAGTGAGGATGAATGACGTTAACGGCACAGCAGATGTAGGAAGAGACAGCAACAGCGTGGGTGGATTTACAAAAGTACTGGTTGATATCAACTCCAGGCTTTTATTAAGCGGAGCTGGATCGTACCCAGCCCAATGGACAAAATTTACTGTAAAAATATCGGATGTACCGGTAGCTAAAAAAACCCGGATTGGGTTTAGATATTATGTTCCTGGAGGCGGTCCGCAAGGCCCTAACGGTTTAGGAATTGGCATTGATAAATTTATCTTTTCTTCAAACTGACAGCGGCATTTTAATTGATGAAAGTTGCCAGATATGGGCAGCCAATTATGTGCCTTGTTACCTATTTTTAGATAACGCCGGGCATCCATCTTTTCATTCAATTTTATACATTACTGTTGGTTAAGCATCCTCTTAAATATTATATAAAAATGCTTACGGCCCTTTGTTGTGGCTATGGGAAAACAGGATTACTTTATTTTTTAATGGTTGGTGGATGCCTGCAGGCCTGTACTGAACATACCAGGCAAACGGCTAACCTTACAACAACCGACCGCAGCAATAAAAAGGCAAATACCCAATTGTTGGGTAACATTAAACAGGCCAGATTATTATTGAAAGATGGCGATCTTGTTACACGAAGCGATGATGATTTTGAAAGCCTTACATTACAGAATTTTTCTCAAAAAGACCGAACCTATTCGCACAGCGGAATTGCCTTTAAAGAAGACAGTGGTTTTATGATTTATCACTGCATGGCAGGTTTTGAAAACCCTAACGGCGCCTGCCGGAAAGATCCCTTCGACAGCTTTGTAAACCCGGTAAAAAAAACAGGGTTTGGTATATTTCAATACCAGCTTTCAACAGTAGAAAAGGAGCGGCTGCATTTGGTGTTGCAACAAAATTATCAATCCAAAAAACCATTTGACAGGTCATTTAATTTAAAGACGGACGACAGCCTGTATTGTTCTGAAATGATCTCCAAAGGGCTTCAACAGGCAACCAACGGCAGGATAAAAATACCAACTTCTTTTCTTCACAATTTTAAACCTAAAATAATGGGCTATCAACCCGGGCGTTTTTTTAAAAAATTTGAGTACATTGGCATTGATGATCTTTACCTGAACCCGTTTTGCAAAGAGATTATAAGGGTAAAATATTAAGCTATGGAACACATTAAATTATACACAGATGGCTCATCGAGGGGTAATCCCGGCAATGGAGGATATGGAGCAATATTACTTTGGGGCAACCATGTTAAAGAGCTATCACAGGGCTACAAACATACCACCAACAACAGGATGGAACTGATGGGAGTAATTGCAGGGCTCGAAGCCATTAAAAAAATGGAAGTACCGGTAATTGTATATTCAGACAGTCAGTATATTGTAAATGCTGTTGAAAAAGGCTGGCTTAAAAACTGGATTAAAACGGATTTTAAAGGAGGTAAAAAAAACCCTGACTTGTGGAAACGCTATCATGCGTTAGCAAAAAACTTTTCTATCAAATTTGTGTGGGTTAAAGGCCATGCAGATAATCCTTACAATAACCAATGCGACCTGTTGGCTACTACTGCGGCAGATGGAAAAAACCTATTAACAGATGAAGGATATATGGATAGCCTGTAAAAAGGTAAATAAGTTGTGGAATAATGGTAATAAACTAACACCTATAAATCTTTCTAAAAGGAACACCCAGCCAATAAAAAAAATGCCACTCAGTTTGAGTGGCACCAGTATCTAAAATAAATATTTTTATAACGAAGCAGGCTGGCTTGCAATTATTTTTTTGTTCAACAAATAATAACTGCCGAAGAATACTAAACTAAAAAACAGCGTAGCAAAAAAACTGTTTTTCAGAAAGGGAACACCGGCAGCAAGACAGGCCATTAACCCATCAATGGTTTTTGGATAAGGAAGATTGTTTAATCCTAAACCGCCACCGATCCAAACAGCAAAATTAGAAACAAGGAAGTAAAAAAGTACTGCGGCCAATGAACCACCCAGGATGCTGATCCATTTGTTTTGGTTTACAGCAAACCCTATAAATGTAACAGCGCCAAAAAACAGGTAGTTTATCCATTGTCCGTTATAAAAGCCGGGAATGGCCGATATTTTAAATTGAAATAAAACTTCATACAATACATCGGAAAGCAGCATAGAGCACAAAGGCAACAGAAAAGCGTATTTCTTATTTTTTAGAATGCTGCCACTAAACAATGCCATGGCTATCTGCGGAGCAAAGCCATAAGGCCTGCCGGGCATTATCCTATATAAAGATGCAATAACTACCAGCAAAACAAAACTTACTACGATTGATTTATCTATCTTCATTTTTGAAACAGTTATAGAACAAAAGTAAGTAATAAAACGGGGAATCAATTTTTTGATATAGCTTTTGTAAGCATGATTATTATGCCTGCAACAAAGCATTTTTTATGGCCAAGCATATAAAAACCGGACAACTGGGCGAACAACTGGGTGCTATCTACCTAGTAGAAAAAGGCTACCGGATACTTGCAGTTAACTGGCGACACTCCCGTTGGGAAGTAGACGTAATTGCGGCCAAAGAAAATGTGCTGCATTTTATAGAAATTAAAACAAGAAGGAGCAAGCAATTTGGCTTGCCGGAAGAGAAAGTTGGCAATAAAAAAATAATGAACCTGATAAATGCTGCGGAAGAATACCTTTATCAAAACCCTCAATGGCAGCGCATACAATTCGATATTTTAGCAATTACTATTCTAAACAACAAAACCCCTGACTATTTTTTGATAGAAGATGTGCATGTGTAACGAGGCAAACGGCGGGTTGGGTTAATAATTTAGAGGTTTAGCGATTAAAGGTTTAAGCGGTTAGTTAGTTAGACGGGTAGATGGTATGAAGTTTAGAAATATTATAGCTTAAATATTTCTACAAACAACCATCAACTTTTAACTGCTTGTCCATCAGCACTTTCATCTTCTCCACCATTTTATATGTAGCGGGACAGTATTCAATATTTTGCCTGTGTACATGCAAATAATCAAGCGGTTTCTTTTTGGTAAGATGAGGGAAACCAGCACAGTCCGAAGGCCTTATCGCATAGATCGAACATTTATTATCAGACTTATTTAAAAACTGGCAAGGTTGTTTTTTATTTTGCCAGTCCCCGGCCTTTTTATCGTACGTTAGCCATTTTTCTTTAAATGCTGGGACTGAAAGATTAAAATGAGCTGCAATTCGTTTTAAATCTGCCGGTGTAAAAGTAGGAGTCATTTTTTTACAACAATTCCCACAGGTTAAACAATCGGTTTCTGCCCAAACTTGCTTATCCACCTCCACTAACATTGCATGTAAACCTTTGGGAGCTTTCTTTTCTAACCTGGTTAAAAAAGATTTGAAGGATCTTTTATTGCGCTTTACTTTTTGCCTGAAGGATCGAATGTTAACTATCATATTATTTTGAACAGATGTGCTACGAATATAGGGAAATATGGCGACTGGGAATTTGGAATTGATTGATAAATTTAACAGGGTTGATGTCGTTAACTAAGCATAGCGCATTGTTGAAATGGGTAGCGTTGCTAGCATTTCAAAAAAATAGGTTTAGCCACTACGCTATAACAAAAAATAAAAATGGCAAACATCAAAACTGTCAGGAAAAAAAAATGAGCAATTTAAAATCGCTGCCCCGTTCGTAATTTGCACCTATGTGGTTTGCATATAAAAAAGGCTTTAAAGCATATCTCCAACTGGAAAAATCATTGAGCGCAAACTCAGTTGAAGCTTACCTGCACGACATAGAAAAATTAACTACCTTCCTGGAAATATCAGGTAGTAAAATAGGTCCGCATGAAATTAAACTGCAGCATCTTGAACAATTTATAGAATGGATCAGCAAATTGGGCATGGTTGCCGGCTCACAGGCAAGGATCATTTCGGGGTTAAGAAGTTTTTTTAAATACTGCATGCTTGAACAAATAATCACCATTGATCCGGCAGCATTGCTGGAAGCGCCCAAACTAAAAAGAGCCTTACCGGATATTCTCAGCTTTAATGAAATTGAAACAATTATTCAGCAAATAGATTTAAGCAAACCCGAAGGCGGCCGAAACAAAGCCATACTGGAAACCCTTTACAGTTGCGGATTACGTGTAACAGAGCTGGTAAATTTACGGCTAAGTTGTCTTTACCTTGATGTGGGTTTTATTAAAGTAATTGGCAAGGGCGACAAAGAAAGACTGGTACCAATTGGCAGCGATGCAATCAAATATATTAACATTTACAGACAAACTATACGAGTGCATGTAGCTCTTAAAAAAGGGAATGAAGATATATTGTTTGTAAACCGAAGAGGCGGGCAGTTGAGCAGAGTAATGATATTTTTGATTATAAAAGACCTTGCAAAAAAAGCCGGAATTAATAAAACTATTTCGCCACATACCTTCAGGCATTCCTTTGCCACACACCTGGTAGAAGGAGGGGCAGATTTACGTGCTGTGCAGGAAATGCTGGGCCATGAGAGCATCACTACCACAGAAATTTACACCCATTTAGACAGGCATTTTCTGCGGGAAACTTTACACCAGTTTCACCCTGCTTTTAAATAAAATATTCGAAGAAAATTACTGTACGGCCGGTTGCAGGAATTGACGGAGAACCAATTGTTATTTTTGCTCCATTATTACTTCCTTAGGTTGAAAAGAAGCAGCATCTTCCTGGTAAATATTTTTTACATTACTCCGGTAGTTTTTAAACAGGCTCATCCAGCGTAATTTTAATACGCCAATTACGCCTTCCTTGATGATACCCTTGTTCATTTTACTCTCGCCAAGTTTGCGATCCTGGAAGCTAATGGGCACTTCAGCAATAAGGAAATTTAATTTCCATGCGGCAAACTTCATCTCAATCTGAAAAGCATATCCTAAAAAATGTATAGCAGAGAGATTAATCGCCTCCAATACTTCCCTTCTGTAGCATACAAAACCTGCAGTAGGATCCATAATTGGCATCCAGGTAATTAGCCTTGTATACAAAGAAGCTCCTTTAGATAATAATATTCTATCCGCTGGCCAGTTTACCACCGAACCACCTTTTACATATCGTGAACCTACCGCAATATCAGCGCCTTTTTTACAAACCTCATACAACTTTTCCAGGTCGGTAGGGTTGTGAGAAAAGTCGGCATCCATTTCAAAAATAAATTGATAACCATTTTGTAACGCCCAGCGAAAGCCATGAATATAAGCAGTACCAAGCCCCTGCTTACCGGTACGTTCCACAATAAATAACTGCCCGGGGTATTTTGTAAATAATGATTTTACAATGGCAGCCGTACCATCTGGAGATCCGTCATCAATCACTAAAATATGATAGTGTTGTTGTAAAAGAAACACGGCACCAATAATTTTTTCGATGTTTTCTTTTTCGTTAAAAGTCGGTATAATGACTAGTTTCTCCAATGCTGTTTAAAGATAGTTGATTACGAAATTACAGTTTGCCGGTTGATTTGAAATCAACATATTTCCAACATTTCCTCTTTAAATATTTTTTAACAAGGTTCTGTTTAATATTTCAGTGAGCTTTTGCTTGGTGTGCAAAGGAAAATCTCCCCTCATCATCCAGTCGTAGTATTGAGGTTCCGCTTTAAGCACATCCGTTACCGGCCTGCCTTTATGCTTTCCAAAGTTGAACACCTCCACTCCTTTATCATCAAATAAAAAGCGGCGGGCATAGTCCACAATCTTCTCCTCTCCTATCGAATTTAAAATGGTATCAATGGTGCTGCCGAGGTGAGGATAACGTTCTAATTGAGATAAGAAAACGTCAATCGTGGCATTTACATCCGCCTCCGCACTGTGAGCGTCAATCAACTCTTTCTGGCAATAAAATTTATAGGCAGCCGATAATGTTCTTGGCTCCATCGTATAAAAAATATGCTGTACATCAATCATGCGACGTTTGCTTAAATCCACCTCCATACCTGCTCTCAAAAATTCTTCCATCAACATTGGAATATCAAAACGGTTACTGTTGTAGCCACCCATATCACAGTTCTCAATAAATTGCTTTAGTTCGTTACCTGCCTGCTTAAAAGTAGGCGCATCTTTTACCATTTCATCAGTAATGCCGTGTATATCGGTCGTTTGCTTTGGAATGGGCATTTGCGGATTGATGAGCTTGCGTTTTACATGGCGGGTGCCATCGGGTAAAATTTTAACCATGGCCACTTCAACAATTCTATCGGTTGAAAGATTTACACCAGTTGTTTCTAGATCGATAAAGGCCACCGGACGGGTTAATTGTAAAGACATTGAGAGCAATATTGAATGTTTATAAACAGATTTAAAGAATTTTAAAAAGCATGTAGCGGCGTTTTGAAAAAGTATGTAACCGACTAGTGACAAACCTAAAGTTAATTTTTGACATTTTCACTAATTCAGCCTTAAAATAAGCTACAACCATTATTAAAAAAGCATCCCCTTCTATAGAAGCAACCTTACCACGCCTTTACATTATGCCTGCCGATAACCAAAGGCGAAAATATATCTGAAACACCATTGAAATAAAATCATTTGTAACACGCTGTATCTTTGCGCCATGTTTACAAAATTAGCCGGCTGGGATGATACAATTGTTGCATTGGCAACCGCACAGGGCATCGGCGCCATTGCTGTTATCCGCCTTAGTGGCCCCGATGCCATTGATATTATTAACCAGTTATTTCTATCAAAAAACCTAACCAAAAAACCCTCTCATACAGTACATATTGGTATGCTCACTTTTGATGATAACCCATTGGATGAAGTGGTTGTTTCGTTGTTTAAAAACCCTACCAGTTATACCGGTGAGGATGTGGTGGAAATCAGTTGCCACGGAAGCCAGGCAATTGCACAAACGATAATGCAGGCCTGTATCAGCAAGGGCGCAAGACTGGCAAAAGCAGGTGAGTTTACACAACGTGCTTTTCTACATGGAAAAATGGATTTAACACAAGCTGAATCTGTGGCTGATTTAATTGCCAGCAATACTGCTGCACAACAACAGGCAGCATTACATAATTTAAAAGGTGGGTTTAAAAAAGACTTAACCAGCATCCGGGAAAAGCTGATTGAGTTTAGTGCATTAATGGAACTGGAATTGGACTTTGCAGAAGAGGATGTACAGTTTGCAGATAGAAAAAAATTCAATGAACTGCTTGCAGAAGCAACCACAAAAGTAAAAAACTTGATAGCCTCTTTTAAATTGGGAAATGTGGTAGTTAATGGTGTTAAAGTAGCCATAGTTGGCAAACCTAACGCCGGCAAAAGCACGCTGTTAAATACTTTACTGAATGATGAAAGGGCTATTGTAAGCGCCATTGCAGGCACCACAAGAGACACCGTTGAAGAAACCATCAACATTAAAGGCATTCTGTTTCATTTTATAGACACGGCAGGTATACGTAACCATACCAATGATGAAATTGAGCAAATAGGCATCCGGAAATCGAAAGAAAAAATTGAACTGGCTGATATCGTTATTTGGCTGGTGGATAAAGATGAAGTGATTGAAAACAATGAAATAAAAAATTCATTATCGCACAAGAATCACCTTGTCGTAATTAATAAAATTGATGACCAAATCATCGTTAATAAAAGCCCGGATTATTACTACATTTCTGCCAAACAAAAAACCGGCATTGAAGCCCTCACCAATGCCCTGTACAATAAAGTAGTACAGCAGGAAATTAATACAGAAAACACGCTAGTTACCAACAGCAGGCATTTGCAACATTTACAAAAAATTGAAGAATACCTGGAAAGCATTCAGGCAGGTATGCAACAAAACCTAAGCACCGATTTAATAGCGCCCGACATAAAACTATGCCTGCAACAAATAGGTGAACTTACCGGCACCATCACCAATGAAACGGTATTGGATTATGTGTTTAGTAAATTTTGTATTGGCAAATAATTATTAAACAACAATCCGGTTGGTTTCATCAATAGAAAGAATAATTGTTATTTCCGTTGAACAATTACTTTTAATATTGTTGATTTTTTATCAGGACTTATTACCTGCAGCTGGTAGCTTCCGTTCAATAAATTTTGAAAGGCATTGATTGATTGAATACTTTTTCCTCCGGCATAATTAATCGTTTTATCAATCAGTATTTCTCCTGCATTATTGTATAATCTAACGTTATAACTACCTGCGGCTATTTCATTCATTTGCAAATCAATTGTATTGGAAATAACAGGATTTGGAATAACAGACATTCCCTGGTTCTTGTTAATCCTTTTTATATTTTCGGCATTGATACTAGCTGTCGTCGCATTATTCAATGAAATTTTTTGAGAACCAGCTGTATCAACAGGCGGAATAAATATAAGCTGGAACCGATTGGGATTTGACGATAAAATATCAAAATCAATTTTGAAATTGTAAACAAAAGAAGCATTAATGCTTACCGGAGATTTACTATTTAGATACACATCTTCCAGGTAAATTGAAGTGCCTTTTGGTAAATCAATAGAATCCACTTCAAACTGTAGCTGGTAACTTTTCTGCTTCATTTTTGTAATGTTGTAAACAATAGTGTCAGCTTGTACAATCGGTTTTCTTCTTTCGATAGCAAGTTTATCTCCATTCGCTGTTAAAGAAAAACTTTCTTCAAAATTGTCCAGTTTTTTCATATCACCTTTATCGGTTTCATTGCTGCTGTTTTGCAGAAATGACAGCATTGCAGCATCGATTAATTCTGCGCTGCTATCCGCATTAACACCCAGCAACGAAGCCCGTATTGTATTGAAAGAACGAACCGGACGAAACATACTTATATTGCTGTTAACCGATTTGTCCGATTCCCTTACTGCCACATTTCCGGCAGCACCATTGTAATCGATTAATATTGCGGAACAAGATTGAATAGCTCCTGAGTTATCTACATTGCTGGCAATATTTCTATCGTACCTGCCTGTTGAACTGTTATAACTCAGCGCAACCCATCCGCCAATACCGTTAAGCCCGCCAAGGTTAACATCCCACATATAAAAAGCATCCGCAAATCCGGCTTCTACATTTGCGGGGTTTTGCAAAAGTTTGTGAAAATCAATGGCAGACGGATAAGGGTTATTCAGCACCCTGAAACTGGAGGTACCACTTTTAAAACCCGGGTTCATAACCACATTTTGAAGCCCGGTATTTATAAATCCTTTAACTCTTAAAACGGTGGAAGTTAACGGAGCAGCCGTGCCTAATGACAACTGTATACTTCTGTTTCCACGAACAAATAAAAGATAGCCGGGCTGATCTGTAACATTCCCGGTATTGGTCGCCGCAGGAATGCCATTTAAGCCCTTAGGAGTATAATATTTTATGGAAGTGTTGCCATTAATATTTAAATCGTAACCCGGGTTGGCTACCGGGTAACCAAACGATATATGGGTACCATAACCAGGGGCAGGGTTTGTGGTATAAGTATTGGTTGCAGGGTTTGTAACTACTGCCCCTTCCTGCCATGACTCACTGATGGTAACATTGCTTGTAGCTGTGATAGGGGCAGTAATAAAGCGCCACGCTCTTCGGGCAGAAATATATCTTTCAACAACAACTTTCCCTGCAATAGAATTATTACTATTAACATTGTTATTGGTTATATCTCCAACGCTTGCTGTATTTGCAGATGAAGATAACAACGTAAGATTATCGTTTGTTTGAAGCAAGGCGTCATTGACATTTCCAAATGATACTGCACCTGAAACTTTTAACATTCCGCCACTTGCAAGTACAGCCACACTTGGGTTAGAAGCGGACGCACCTGCTGTTACATTACTGATAGTAA
This sequence comes from Chitinophagaceae bacterium, assembly GCA_025360525.1. Lineage (GTDB taxonomy): Bacteria > Bacteroidota > Bacteroidia > Chitinophagales > Chitinophagaceae > Ferruginibacter. Next base: position 16,255 of record JANYCA010000137.1, read on the forward strand.
GGTTATTAATTGTATTAGAAACAAAGTTTGCTGCGCTAATTGTTTGGGGGTTGGATCCAATCAATTCCACCATTCCTGTAATGGCTTTTATTCCATTCTGGCTATTTATATTCCCTGCTAATTTTAAAACACCTGTTGCCGTTAGTGAAACAACAGCACCCGCTAAAATAGTTAAGCTATTAACAGAAACAGAACCATTAATTATAGGATAATTATTTAGCCCATTTTCAATTATAATATTTTCTGCCGAAGTTGGCACGATACCATTACACCAATTTAAGGTGCTATTCCAGTCGGTATTAATACCTAACCATTTGCCCGTGTTAGAAACGCTTAAAACAACTTTATTGCTGGTTGCCGATGCACAAAAAGCATTTTTAACAACAGCTCGGTAAAAAGTAGTTAAGGGCAAATTGGTTGCTGTTAAAGTAGCTGTATTATTTAAGATGGTACTTACAGTAGCAAAATTATCAGCCGATGATTCCCACTGTGTTATTACTCCTACATAATCGCTAAGAGTAAGAATGGTATTGTTTACACCAGAACAGATATTAGCATTTCCACTCAAATTACCGCCAACCGACAATGCACTAACGGTTACTGCAACTGGAATTCTTGACGCACTTCTGCACCCAGAAGAACTTATTAATGTACCTGCAAAATAATCGGCTGTGGTAGTAGGATTAATCGTAAAATCAACTCCACTTGCACTTGTGCCAATACTTGTACCACCCGATGCAACAGTAAACCACTCAATAGTGTTGCCTGCAGAAGTTGCAGTAATATTAGATGGGTATCCAAAACAAACGGCAGCAGGCGTTGCTAATACCGCTGTTGCTATTGAAGGAACAGGATTAACCGTAACACTAAACGTTTTTGTAGTAATAAAATCTTTATCCCCTGCTTTATATACGCTGCAGGAAATAATATATTCTTTTGAAGTAGCAAAACTGGCAGGTGTAAATGTAGCAACAGTTGCAGTATTAAAATTTGAAGCAGCTGCTGGTGAAATACCATTTGCGGTGTTTACCGACCAACTGCAATCGTAACTTAACATTGTATTTAAGGGCAATAAAGTTGCTGAAATGGTACTTCCATAGCAAACTGAAACAGCAGACACGGCGAGTGTAAACTGGGGAATGCCACCAGCAATATTTATATCGGAAAAGGTTAAGGCTGCTGGACCAGAATTATTATTGGCTACAGCAATAAGTGTAGTTCCTACCCATAATCGTTGAGATGAATTTCCTCCACCGGGCCTTAAACCAGCCGCTGAATCTTTTATTACAATGGTCGTTCCGGCTGAAAAAGTCAAATCACTATTATTTGTCCAATAAATTTGTCCGTTGGGGCCGTTAATTACAACGCTTGTAAAACCGGGCAATATTGTATTGCGGGTTAAGTTAAGCGTACCGTTAATGGTAAGTACACCGCTGTAAGCAGCTAAAGTATCCGCCCTAACTATTGTACCGGATGATACTGTAAAATTTGCATTTGCATCTTTCGGAAAAATTAAAATACAAAAAAAAGTAAGTAGCAAACCTACTGTTGTATTACCGATACTTCTTCGGTTATGTAGTGAAATCTTTGAAGAAATGCATTCAACCATTTTGCAGATTGTCTGCAAATTTGAAAAAACTTCTGGGTTAAAAGTAGTGGTTATTTTCATATTGTAGGGTTTTAAAAAAATGAACTAAAATCAACTATTGATAAAAAAATAAAAATATTATTAACCTGTCTGCAACGGTTGAATACTGATTTTTAACCCTAAAATAACTACAGTTATCATTGATTTTTTTTTGAGTCAATATTTAGCGTATTGCTCATGATTCAATCAGGCTTTTAAAGACCGGCCGTTTATTTGCTACTGCATGATAAAATCATCTATTAAAACACATGGACTTAATTACAGTACCATTTAAATTACCTGCTAATTTATCAATATATAATTGTCTATAAATAATTAAAATAAATACGCCACTAAAGCATGTAAAAGAGGAAACATTTATTTAATAACTTAAACAATTTTATTGGAAATACTAAATAACAGCCAATCTTTTGAGCAAAAAATAAAAATCACTTTTTGAAAAAGGTAATAATAAAATGTCTGGGAGGTGTAGTGTGGTTTTCACAGTAAAATAGGGTTTAGTTGTAAATTCGGATTTCATTATGAAGGTAACTAAACTTAATTGGTATCACCAAATAAATTTCCGCTACAGTGAATTACCAGCCCTACTGTTGGGGACTTAAATTTGCCCAGCGAGTAACCATTACAGAAAAAAAGGAGGCCAATTTTATATGGTCTCCTTCATTATCGCCTGCCTTAATTCCATTCTTTAATAAATTATTTTCCGGGCATTGATGGTCTTACTTCTATCTTACTAGGTAAAGTTCTAGGATTCATATTCAACAGATCTGACACCATCAGACCGATATCTTCCGGCTGTATTTTCCAGGCATCAGCATCGGTGGGAACATGGTTACCGAAATGGGTGGCCACAGAACCGGGCATGATGGTAGTAACCTTAATACCGTATTGCCTTAGATCGAGCATTATAGCCTGCGAAAATCCTACCAGTCCAAATTTACTGGCATTATACCCCGATGCAGTTGCAAAAAAGTTGGTACCTGCAAGGCTGGAAATGGTGATAATATACCCCTTGCTTTGTTTCAACGCATCGAGGCTTGCTTTTACACTGTTGAACACGCCGGTAAGATTGGTATCAATCATTTCCTTCCAAGCTTGTTCCGTAAGCGTTTCAATTGATGCAAAATGACCTACGCCTGCGTTGGCCACCAACACATCGAGGCCACCAAAATGAGCTATTGTTGCCTTTACAGCTGCTGCTTCTGATGCAAGTGAACTCACATCCGATTGCAGCGCCAATACTCTGGTAGCATCATTCGTTAGGGATTTAGCAGCCTCTTGTGCTGCCTCCAACGTACGGCTGGTAATGGCTACACGCATACCGCTATCTATTAATTTTTTTGCAATGCCATATCCAATGCCTTTGCTTCCGCCGGTTATGTAGGCAACTTTGTTGTTCAGATTATTCATGATAAAAAAATTTGAGTGAAAGATTTATTTAAAGCGGGAAACACCGCCATTTATATAAAACGCAAGGTAAACCAATCTGGTAATTATTGCAGCGTACATGTGACATGATTTTTCGCTGCTTTTTCTGTTTTTTTATTGGTGGATTAATCAGCGAAAAAACAAACGTGTAGAAGCCGGTCAACTTAACTGTAACCAATAAAAAGTTGGTGCAAATTTTTATTTGTATGTACCTTACCCAAAATAGTAAAGCACATGACACCAAACCCTACCAGTAAAAAAAATAGCAATGTTATTTTGAATATGCACCCGCTGCAACGGATATTGTTGAGCATTGGCCTGGCACTAGTGGTTTTCTTTTTCATCCGCAACAGTCAGCTGGATGCTGTATTGATATCTACCATACTTTGGGAAGTATTTGCTGTTTCGTTTATTATTACCAGCTGGATTATTTTTTTTAAACTACCGGTTGCAGAAATTGAAATGAGGGCCAATAAAGAAGACGGCAGCAGATTTTTTGTTTTGGTGAGTATCTTAATTAGTTCCTTCGCCAGTATGATTATCGTTTTACTCCTGATGATTTCCAAAGATAAATTACCCGGCCACGAAGCTATTACCGTAATTGTTACAGTGATAGGTATGATGACGAGTTGGGTGATGGTGCACACCATCTTTACCTTGCATTACGCCCATTTATATTATTTTAACGACATGGATGATACAACAGTTGGTAACCCACTCGATTTCCCAGGCAATGCAAAACCAGACTATCTTGACTTCGCCTATTTTGCTTTTGTAATTGGCATGACATTCCAAGTTTCGGATGTAGAAATACCTTCACGTACCATTCGCCGCACTGCACTGGCACATAGTTTATTATCCTTTGCACTCAACACATTTGTGGTAGCACTCACCATTAATTTAATTGCCGGGTTAAAGCATTAAACTCATCACACACAATATTTTTACATTATTGTAATCCCTAATTTTATCGTCCGGCATTTAAAAAAATGCCTGATGATAAAAAGACTTCTATCTTACTACACCAATAGAACCAAGCTTCGTTGGAAGCAGTTCAAATATTTTGGCGGGCAATAAACCCGTTTCCTCTCTATGAGAAACATAGATAATTGCTGTACTTGTTTCTGTCGAAATTTTATTGACAAGGTCTATAAACAGCAGCGCATTTTCATCATCCAATCCTGCGGTGGGTTCATCCAGAATGAGCAGGGGCGGATGCTTTACCATGGCCCTTGCAATTAATAACATCCGTTGCTGAGTCAATGACAACAATCGGAATGGCTGCTTTCTTATATCATAAAGTCCGAGCAACAAGAGCCATTGTGCGGCTAATTTTATTTGTTGCCCGGATGGCAATATGTATAAGCCAATGGAATCAACATAACCAGACAACAACATCCGTTCTACAGAATCCATTCTTGGAAACTCACCAACGACGGACGGGGTAAAATAACCGATATGCTGTTTGATATCCCAAACGGTTTCGCCAGTTCCTTTTTTTTTGCCAAAGAGGTACAAACGCTGCCCATAGCCTTTGGAGCTATCGCCAATTATCATGGATAGCAAGGTGGTTTTTCCAGAGCCGTTGGGCCCGGTAAGCTGCCAAAATTCCCCCTGCTTTATTTCCCAATAAATATTTTGCAGTATCGGCCGTTCATTAAATTGAATGGAGATGTTCTCCATTTTTACCAAAGTATTCTCCAGTGTAGCAGGAGTTTTAAGTGGAAGAGGGATAGCGCCTGTTAAATGAATTTGTTTGCCGGAAGATTGCATAAAATCGATTCTCGTTTGTTGCGCTATAACGGATCCGTTTTGAACGGTATAAACGGTATCAATAAAAGGCAAACAATCAATTTTGCGATATAGCAATTGAATAATCAAGGTGTCGGCAGCTGCCTTACTTAGTGCGGAAACAATGGTTTGCTGTCCGGCAACATCCAGGCTCTCAAAAACATTGTCCACAATGATGTATGCATGATCTTCAGAAAGAATATGCTGCAGCAAAGCCCTGCGTTGTTCGCCACTGGATGATGAAGCAAATGATTGGTTGTTATTGGTTGGCACTTCAAAATGGCCATGCAATACTTCTTCTTTCACCAAGTGCCGGATGGCGATGGCGGAAAACAGGGCACCTCTCTTCGTTTCAAGACCATTGGCAAATAAAAAATTATTACCTGCCATGATGTCTTCTACCAGTTTGCCTGTGTTTTCATCGGCTGACAGATAAATGGCAAAATGTTTTAAGGATTGCATAATTTATCGAAAGTAAAGTACTACATGTTACTAATTCCAATTTATAAGGAGAATCTTTATAAAGCTGGCGTTTTTAAATAAAAAACTTGGAGCCCTAATACACTATCGAGGATAGTTTAGGAAAAAGAATCTGAGACCAAGGGATTAAAAAAGAGGTATTACTAGTTTTATTATTAAAACTTTTAAACACTTTATGGTAAATCTCAAATAACAAATTCGGTGGCATAGTATTTGTTAAAAGTTTGTTTTTACTTTAAAGATGCTTTCAATTACTGAAATTAATCGATCACGGTAAAAAAGTAATATTAATCCTACCTATTTAAGAATCTACAAATCTAAACTTCACCTTTTTTTTCACCCAACACACCTATGTAATTTTATTATATAAGGGTACTTTTTAACAGCTATTTCAACTAGCATATATTTGAATATACGCAAGCGAAACAAGATAAATCCTTACAAATAAGCTAATAAAAATAAACACACAGGTTAACGATACTTTTCAACCTCATTTTTAAAAAAATCTCTAACAGAAAACAAATGAAACAAACCAATTTTAGTCTTCTTAGAAGATTTACAAAACTCCCCGTTAGAAAGAACTTCCTTTTTGTATTTTTATTATTGATTACCTCAACAATACATGCAAAAACGTATTATGTTTCCGCAACGGGCAATGACACCAATGATGGATTAACTGCTGCAACTTCCTGGCAAACAATTGGAAAAATAAACAGCTTCAATTTTAAACGAAACGATATTATATTATTTAAACGGGGAGACACTTTTTATGGAGGAATTGTTGTAAAAGGTGACAACTTAAACTTTGGAGCATACGGTAGCGGTCCAAAGCCCGTAATTACGGGACTTTCAACAGTTACCGGTTGGGTGGATTTAGGCGATAACATCTGGGAAGCCCCTGATGCCAATGCGAAAAAAAGAGTTAATCTAGTGTTGGTTAATGGAAAAATACAGCAGGTGGGAAGATATCCAAATCGAGAAGCTCCTAATGACGGATATATTACCTATACTGCGGCATCAACCACTTCAATTACAGTGCCTACCCTTCCTTTAAACGTAAACTGGACGGATGCCGAGGTTGCCATCAGGCATAACCGCTGGGATATTACCAAACAAAAAATTAAACGACATTCCGGAAATGTGTTGTCATTTTTTGCAGCAGAAGAAGAACGGCCCCGGGTGAATTACGGTTTCTTTTTTCAACGGGATTCAAGAACACTGGATAAAGACGGTGAATGGTGGCATAATGAAAGGGACAAGAAATTAAGAATGTATTTTAGTTCCAACAACCCTAATTCATTTAATATACAAATTGCCACAATTGATACGCTGTTTAAAAATCGACATTTTAATAATGTAACTATCTACGATTTAGCTTTTAACGGGTCTGGCAAACGGGGAATTTGGTCGAATGGAGGTACTGGAATCAGTATTAGAAATTGTGATGTTACTAATAGTGGGGCTGAAGCGATTACCTGTTTGTATTCTCTTAATGTTACCATCGATAATTGCACAGCAACAAACAGTTTGGGCTCAGGCATTCGGGTTATGAATAAAGATAAAAAAAAGGCTAATGCTGAAATTACAAATTGTAAGGTAACCAACACAGCATATATAGCCGGGATGGAAACAAGTGGTGATTTTAATTCTGGTGCTGGAATTGCTTGCGAAAAAGGTGATGGAATAACTATACACAATAACACTGTTACAAATTCTGGCTATGTTGGTATTTCCTGGCAGGGCGATAACGTGAGTATAAAGTATAATTTTATAAATACTTTTTGCACACTGAGAGATGATGGGGGAGGAATTTATACTGTTGAGAATCTAGGAAGTGATTTGCCTAAGCGTACCAATAGAAAAATTATTGGAAATATAGTCATAAATGGCCCTGGTAATAACAATGGCACTAATAATCCTAAAGGTAGCAGCGCAAAAGGACTTTATTTTGATTTAGGAACAAGATCTGTTTTAGCAGATTCAAACACAGTGTCCAATGTAATTGGAGGTGGGTTTCACGGTAATAATAACGCCAGTCTAACAATAACCAACAACGTTTTCTTCAACACCAATGGATTTTCATCGCAAAGATTTGCAGATGCTCAACCTGTAAGGAATATGACTGTTACAAACAACATTTTCTATCCCTACAGGTTCGAGTACAGAAACCTGGGTATCAATTCGCCGGCTATTTCAAAAGAAGCAGATATCCGTGCTATGGGGCTCATTGACAATAATTATTATTGTTTAAGAAACGGGATTGATACATCTCTGCTAACGGTTACAACAAAAGCAGATGGTACAGGGTATCTTGAAAATTCCTTTACATTTCCTCTTCTAAATAGCACTTTTAGAATTGAAAGAAATTCAACCGAAGTTGTAAATACCGGAAGATTGGAATACAATGCAGGTAATTCCCCCAAGGTGGTGACCTTTTCTGGTTTAAGTAAAAAAGACGTGTTTGGAAAAGTATACAATGAATCTGTTACACTTTCACCATGGACAAGTATTGTACTTATTCCTAATGGAAATGCGCCGTCGGCAAACAAAGCCCCCGTTGCAAATGCTGGTAGTAATCAAACTATTTTATTACCTACAAATACAGTCACGTTAACTGGCGAGGGCACAGATTCCGATGGTACTATTTCAAAATATAGCTGGACCAAAATCTCTGGTCCGCAGGTTGGTTCTATCATATCGCCACTCAGTTCAACTACCGTATTAGATGACCTAATAGCGGGAGTTTACAAATATGAATTAGTGGTTACAGATAATGATGGCGCCACTGGAAAAGATACTATTCAGGTCAAGGTGAATTTAAATCTTCTTCCTGCTGTTAATCCTGCAAATACCGTAAACGGCTTAGACTATAAATATTATCAGGGTTCATGGCTTGCTTTGCCTCCCTTCTCAACACTTACTGCCAATGGAAGTGGTACTGTATCAAACTTTGATATTAGCCCTGCGAAAATTCGCACGGGATTTGGATTTAGCTTCACCGGATTTATAAATGTACCCGTAGATGGCTTTTATACATTTTATACTACTTCAGATGATGGAAGCAAATTATTTATAGACAATGTTTTAACGGTATCTAATGATGGCGTGCATGGTATAACTGAAAAATCCGGAGTTATTGGCCTAATGGCGGGCAAACATGCTATCACTGGTTTATATTTTCAAAGAGGAAGAGGAAGTCGCTTTATTGTTAGTTATGAAAGTGATGGTATTTCAAAAACAGTGGTTCCTCCATCGGAATTGTACAGGATAAATATTCCAACTTCCTCAAGAGCAGCCAGTACAAGTAGTCGAGCTGCAGTTGGGCTGGCACAAAATATTGATATTAATAATGCTAACAATACATTAAAAATCAACATTTCTCCTAATCCTTTTAATTCAACTTTCGATTTATTTGTTCAAGGAAAAAGTGCCGAAAAGATATCGATCTCGGCTTTGGATGTTTATGGAAAAACAATTTTTAGAACTGAGGGTGTTGCCAATAGACATTATTTGTTGGGAAGTAATTTTCCGGGTGGCATCTACATAATAAAAGTAATCCAGGGAAATAATGTTCAAACACTTAAAGCGGTGAAACAATAAAGTCAGCATTTATATTTTTCTTCTACTGTATTTCAAGCGGCTGTATTTTAAATATGATACAGCCGCTTTTTGTTGTATTAAATTTATTCTACGTATCGAAATTTAGAATTGCTTAATTCATTCCCAAGCGCATAATATCCTTTTTTGGCATTATTTGCTATAAAATTTTACCAAACACTTTTGCCTCCACCCTCATTTTGCTTTTTAATAAAGAACAGAAATATTAACAAGGAAATTTTTAAGGCTCCATTATGTACTGGGGAATATTTTATGCATTTTTGATAGCATATGTCCCGATGTTAATTATTATTGGGACTTATTAACAAATTTTCCGCTTGGCATAGTATTTGACATTTGGTGATCCGTTACCTTGAATTTGCGGTTCACGCTTTAAATCAAAGAAGTATAAAATTTAATCCATCTCTTGAAAAGCACGTTTCCCTAATTTGATTTAATAACCTCACAATATTTAAAGCATTCAATAACAGGCTTTTATTAGTCGTAATAATAATATAACGGAGCTTGCTATGCGCAAAATTTTTTTGCATTTTTTAATTATTTTATTGAAAAAAACTTAAATAAAAATTAAAAGGTAGGCATCTACAACAATTTTTTTAAAACGCACACTCAAAAACTAAACCAATGATCCAATTCCAAAAAAACCATTTAAAAAAAACACATTTTACAATCAGAAAAAATGTACTCATTGTAGTATTTTTATTGATCTGTATCACTATGCAGGCTAAAACCTATTATGTTTCTGCAAACGGCAATAATTCAAATACAGGCTTAACCGAAGCCACGTCCTGGCAAACGATATCCAAAATAAACAGTTTTAATTTTGCAGCAAATGATGTGATATTATTTAAACGGGGAGATATTTTTTATGGCGGTATAACAATAAGGCAACATAACCTTACCTATGGAGCATTCGGCACAGGAGCTAAGCCAATAATTTCTGGCCTTTCAACAATCACGGGCTGGGTAAATAAAGGTGGCAACATTTGGGAAGCACCAACCACTGGTGTAAAAGCTACCAATAACCTGGTTTTGAGGAACGGTAAAATTCAGCAAATAGGCAGATATCCAAATGCAGATGCAGCAAATAAAGGGTATCTAGTTTACACTGCAGCTACAACTTCTTCTATTACCGGACCGGCAAACTCATCTGTTACAAATTGGACAGGCGCTGAGGTTGCCATAAGAATAGCTAGGTGGGAAATTTTAAGAAAAAAAGTCACGGCCCATTCTGCAGGTGTAGTAAATTTTGCAGCAGCGACAACTGCCCCAAGGTTAAATTACGGCTACTTTTTTCAAAGAGACCCGAGAACTCTTGACCAGGACGGCGAATGGTGGCAAGACGGCACCAATAATAAAATTAGGATGTATTTTGGTAACAATAATCCGTCCGCATACACGATACAGGCCTCTACAGTTGATATATTAATCAGTAACTCGGTGGGGTATTACCGGAATGTATATTTAGACAATTTATCTTTTATTGGTGCAGGAACAAAGGCAATATATTTACTATCAGGTGAAAATCACACAGTTACTAATTGCGACGTAATCAACAGCGGAGCAGAAGCAATTAGTATATGGTCTGGTACGAATGTTAAAGTTGATAACTGTACTACTAAAAATAGTCTGGGATCCGGAATACAGGTTAGCAATAATACCAACAAAATACTTTCCTCCATTACAAATTGTACGGTCGATAGTACAGCATTAATTGCGGGGATGGAAACAAGCAATCAATCCAATGGCGGAGAGGGTATTTTAAACAGGGGTGCTAATAATATTTATGTAACCTATTGCAAAGTCTTAAGCAGTGGATATGTTGGTATTGGATGGTTTGGAAACGATGCGTACATAAAATATAATTTAGTAGACACTTACTGTAAAGTAAGAGACGATGGAGCCGGTATCTACACGGCAGAAACGATGGATACGGCTTTGTACCAAACAAGGTACAATCGTAATGTGGTTAGCAATATTGTACTTAATGGCATAGGACAAGGCAAGGGAACAAGCGCTCCGGATGTGGCAAACTCAGTTAATGGTATTTATGTAGATGACGGGGCTGCCGATGTATTATTGGATTCAAATACTGTTGCCTACATTCCAAAGGGTGGATTTCACGGAAATAATAACCGCCGAATTTCAATTACCAACAATACGACATTTAATACAGGTTATGGTTTTTCTACTCAAAGACTCAAAAATGGCAAAACTGTTATTGGGATGCGGATAACAAAAAATATCTTCTACCCTTACCGTTTCCAATATAGAAATCTTGCCCGAGACAACCCGAATCTTACGGTTAATCAGACAATCGCACAATTAGGCATACTGGATAGTAATTATTATTCATTAACCCCAGGTACAGATACATCCATTATAGCGGTTACCACACTTTATAATGGCACAGGATATATTGATGATTTTTTGGCTTTCAATACCATGAAAACTACATTTGGAATTGAGACAAAATCAATCAATGTACCCAACACCGGCTCGCTGGAATACAATGCAAGCAGTACACCTAGCGTTGTTTCATTTTCTGGACAAAGCAAAAAAGATGTTTATGGTAATGTTTATAATAATTCTGTTACAATACCTGCATGGAGCAGCAAGGTGCTTATTCCAAATGGAACTGCAACTACCTCAAACAAGGCTCCGATTGCCAACGCCGGAACCAGTAAGGTAATAACTTTACCAACAAACAGCGTTTCCATATCCGGCACAGGAACAGATGTTGATGGAACAATTGAGAGCTATGCATGGTCAAAAATATCAGGACCATCCGTAGGAAATATTGTATCGATTGCTTCCGCAACTACTACTGCCAATAGTTTAACTGCCGGCGTTTATAAATATGAATTACTTGTAACTGACAATGCAGGGGCTATTGGAAGGGATACCGTACAGGTAACTGTAAACTCACTTACGAGCACATTATTAAAGGTATCAGCTGCAGAGTCTGCGGTAAATTGCTCCAGCATTACTTCAACTGTAACTGTATCATCAAACGGCGGAACAAGCCCATATACAGGTACTGGTAGTTTTAAAACCAATGCAGGCAAAGGAACATTAAAAATTTCCTTCCCAACCAGTGTTTCAACTACAAAAACAACCATTTATTTTAGCGTTGGTAACATTGTTGCCGGTAAAACCTATGTATTAAGATTTAGTACTTTAGGCTCCAACGATAATATACCAATGGATATTACACTCAAAAAGTACGTATCACCTTTTACCCTTCTTGCAACCTCTAAAACCACAAGTTTTGGAACATCAATCAAACAACACGAAATTATTTTTACGACTACAATTTCAGATGCAAATGCAAGAATTGATTTGTGGCTAAACCAGAATGCAGGCATTACCTACCTGGATAATATTGCCTTTTTTGAAGCATCTCCGGCGGGAGACCTCATCAGCAATAACATAATTACCAAAGGGCAATTTGAGGCAGATATTAGCGCTATTCGCTTTTGGAGTTCGAACAGTAACCAACTTGTGCAATGGGATAATAACGGTAAAATTGGTAACACTAATTATTATTCGGTTACTGATGCGTCTGGTAACATATCTACTGTTGGTTTGCCTATAAAGCAATCTGCAACTGTATTGGCTGCTGTGGTTTCAGTGGGAGGTTCAAATATTTTAACTGTCTCTGCAACAGGGGGTGCTTCTCCCTACCAAGGTACTGGTACCTTTACTGCAAAAGTGGGCCTGAATAGCTTTATTGTAACGGATGCAAACGGCTGCAGAGACACAGCCAGCATAAATATTACTACTCTCACCGCTGCAAGAATTTCAACCGCAACAACTTCCACTGCCACAACTCCTGTTGCTGATGCAGGGGCATTACTAAACAAATTAAAAATCAGTAGCTATCCTAACCCAACCACATCAACATTTAAATTGTTGGCAAGGGGTATCCCTAATGAAAAAATAAATATTATAGTGATGAGTACCGACGGACGAATTGTTTTTCAAACAGCAGGTGTTACCAATAAAATCTATGAATTTGGAAGCAATTTTGTAAATGGATTGTATATCATAAAAGTGATTCAGGGAAATAATATTCAAACTCTTAATGTAGTAAAACAGTAAAAGCCAATTTATTGTTTTAATTATTAACCTGGCTAAAGAGGTTGTATCTTAAAAGTGATACAACCTCTTTTTTTTGCCTGCCCGATTAAAAATAGTAAGTATTGGATATCTCTAAAACATAACTCTGCCAGGGGGGTGACACTAATACTTTATAGTTCACAACCTATAGGGTAGGGAAACCTGCAGTTTACAAGCAACTGTTCCTTAACCTATTTTCTGAAACTCTTTTACAAAGCTTCAGGCTATAATGGGTTAACCAAACAAACGATAAATTAATTTCTGATTCCGGTGTCTTAATACAAGTTTTGTAACCTGATTATCCATTCTTGATTTTTAAAAACATGTTAGAATACCCAATTTGAAACTACTTTACTATTCCATTTACAAATACAACAAGAGTCCCTGCATTTTAATCATGGAGACTTTTCTTTTGGTCGCATGATTTAAAAAGGAAGCTGCGAGGGCCGCCGTGGCATAAAATTATCTACCAGCAAGTTCAGCTACCCAATAAGGATATTATTTCAGGAAGATGTAAAAAAAAGATTAGATTCTTTTATTTTAATTGCAATAACAAATTTTTTTTGAAATATAAATAAAAAACCTTTTTTTTGGGGAATATTTTGTGCATATTTATTTATAATAAACCCGAAAATGAGTAAATTTTGGGACTTATTAACAAATTCGACTGTTGGCATAGTATTTGAAAATTTTTGATTCGTTACCTTTTATCTGCGGTTTACGCTTAATTTAAAGAAGTAAAAAATCAAATCCTACATCTTGAAAAGCACGCTTATCTACTAATTTGATTTAACAACCCCCATTAGTTAACAAATTTACTATCAGACATTTATTAGATTTAATATAATGTCATTGAGCATATTATGCCCAACAGGCATTACTATTTTTTGAAAATACAAAACAAAAGGACCTATATAAAAATCATCTAAGAATAAAAAATAATAAAAAAACCAAACCAAAAACCAAACCAATGATTTATTTTCTAAAAAAGCTTCCTAAAAAAGCAAACAGAAATACGAACAGGAAAAAATCCATGTTTGTGTTTTTTTTATTGGTCGCATCCTGCTTACATGCTAAAACTTATTTTGTTTCTGCAAGCGGCAATAATTCAAATACGGGGTTAACCGAAGCAAGTTCCTGGCAAACAATTTCCCAAATAAACAGTTTTAACTTTGCAATGGATGATGTTATATTATTTAAACGTGGAGATGTTTTTTATGGCAGTATCACGATAACGCAGCATAACCTTACCTATGGAGCATACGGAACGGGAGCAAAACCAATAATTTCTGGCCTTTCAACAATTACCGGTTGGGTTAATTTAGGCGGCAACATTTGGGAGGCTCCAACTACCGGTGTAAAAGCGACTAATAACCTTGTTTTAAGGAACGGTAGAATTCAGCAAATAGGCCGGTATCCAAATGCCGATGCCACAGATAAAGGATATTTAACTTACACCGCAGCTACAACCTCATCCATTACAGGGCCAGCAAACTCGTCCGTAACAAATTGGACAGGTGCTGAAGTTGCCATTAGAATAAACAGGTGGGAAATTTTAAGAAAAAAAGTTACGGCACATTCCGCAGGCGTAGTAAATTTTGCAGCACATTCAACTACCCCAAGATTAAACTACGGGTATTTTTTTCAAAGAGATGCAAGAACACTTGACCAGGACGGAGAATGGTGGCAAGATGGAACCAACAATAAATTAAGAATGTATTTTAGCAACAATAATCCATCGGCTTACACAATACAAGCATCTACAGTTGATATATTAATCAGTAACTCGGCGGGGTATTACCGGAATGTATATTTAGACAGTTTATCTTTTATTGGTGCTGGAACAAAGGCAATATATATACTATCAGGTGAAAATCATAAAATTACCAATTGTGATGTAATCAATAGTGGAGCAGAGGCAATAAGTATATTGACTGCCACCAATGTTATAGTAGATAAATGTACTACCAAAAATAGCTTAGGGTCCGGAATTCAGATTAGTAACAATAACAACATAACACTTTCTTCCATTACAAATTGTACTGTTGATAGCACTGCATTGATAGCTGGAATGGAGACAAGCAATCAATCTAATGGCGGCGAGGGTATTATGAACAGGGGTGGAAATAATGTTTATGTAAACAATTGCAGGGTTTTAAACAGCGGATATGTTGGTATCGGATGGTTTGGAAACGATACCTACATAAAATATAATTTAGTAGACGCCTACTGTAAAGTAAGGGATGACGGAGCTGGTATTTACACTGCAGAAACAATGGATACAGCTTTGTACCAAACAAGGTACAATCGCAACGTGGTTGGCAATATTGTTATTAACGGCATCGGACAAGGTAAGGGAACAAGCGCTCCAAATGATATAAACGCAGTAACCGGTATTTATGTAGATGACGGAGCTGCAGATGTATCATTAGATTCAAATACAGTTGCCTACATTCCTAAAGGCGCTTTTCACGGAAACAACAACCGTCGAATTTCAATTACCAACAATACTACCTTTAATACAGGTTTTAGTTTTTCTACCCAAAGACTCAAAAATGGCAAAATTGTTATTGGAATGCGAGTAGCAAAGAATATTTTTTATCCTTATCGTTTCCAATATAGAAATCTTGCAAGGGATAAACCAAATCTTACTTTGTATGAGTCAATTACCGCTTTAGGCATATTGGATAGTAATTATTATTCATTAAGGCCAGGTGTAGATACGTCAATTACGGCGATCACTACACTTTATGATGGCACAGGATATATCGATGATTTTTTGTCTTTTAATACCATTAAAACTACATTTGGAATTGAAACAAAATCAATCAATGTACCCAACACCGGCTCGCTGGAATATAATGCCAGCAGTACACCCAGAGTTGTTTCATTTTCCGGACTTAGCAAAAAAGATGTGTTTGGAAATGTTTACAATAATTCTGTTACCATACCAGCCTGGAGCAGCAAGGTGCTTATTCCAAATGTAACTTCAACCACTTCCAATAAAGCCCCGCTGGCAGACGCTGGAACCAGTATTGTAGTAACGCTACCAACAAGCAGCGTAACATTATCCGGGACGGCAACAGATACTGATGGAACAATTGCCAGCTATGCCTGGGTAAAAACATCAGGCCCTGCGGAAGGAGCGATTTTAACACCAACTGCAGCAACTACTAGTATCACCGGTTTAACGGCAGGAATTTATCAGTACGAATTAACGGTAAAGGACAATTTTGGCGCAATTGGCAAAGATACCGTACAAGTAATTGTAAACGCAGCGGTAAGCACCTCTTTTAAGGCATCTGCTGTAGAATCTGCAGTAAATTGCACCGGTACAAGTTCCACCGTTTCGATATCTTCAAGCGGAGGCGTAAGCCCATATACAGGCACTGGAATTTTTAATACAAATGCAGGAAAAGGAACATTAAAAATATCCTTCCCAACCAGTGTTTCAACTACACAAACAACCATTTATTTTAGCGTTGGTAACATTGTTGCAGGTAAAAACTATGTGTTAAGATTTACTACATTGGGTTCTATTGATAATGTACCAATGGATATTACACTCAAAAAGTACGTATCACCTTTTACCCTTCTTGCAATCTCTAAAACCACAATTTTTGGAACATCAACAAAACAACACGAATTTATTTTTACTCCAACAATTTCCGATACTGCTGCAAGAATTGATTTATGGCTAACCCAGAATGCAGGAATTATCTACATGGATAATATTGCCTTTTTTGAAGCAAATACAGCAGGAGAACTCATCGGTAACAACGTTATTACCAAAGGGCAATTTGAAACAGATATTAGTGCTGTTCGTTTCTGGAGTTCGAACAGCAACCAGCTATTGCAGTGGGATAACAGCAGCAAAATAGGTAACATTAACTACTATACCGTTACAGATGCTGCAGGGGCTAAATCCACCATAGGTATCGCCATTAAACAACCTGCTACAGTGTTAACTGCCGCTGTATCTTCAGTGGCTTCCAATGCACTAACGGTAACTGCTTCCGGAGGCGCTGCGCCCTACTCCGGCACAGGTACCTTTGTGGCCAAAGTTGGCCTCAACACATTTATTGTAACGGATGCAAACGGCTGTTCATCCACCGCAAGCATAAGTATAGCTACCCTTACTGCGGCAAGAGTTTCTACCGCAGCAGCTTCTACTTCGGTAACGGCTACACCTGATGCGACGCTAATGTCAAACACATTAAAAATGAGCAGTTACCCCAACCCAACCACATCAACATTCAAATTATTAGCGGAGGGAAAGAGCAATGAAAAAATAAATATAATAGTGATGAGCGAAGACGGAAGAACTGTTTTTCAAACAGCAGGTATTACCAATAAAATCTATGCATTTGGAAGCAGTTTTGTACGTGGTTTATATATCATTAAAGTGATTCAGGGAAATAATTTACAAACACTCAAAGTGATAAAAATGTAAGCTAAAACATTAACCAAATTGAGAGAACAATAGATCCCGGATTCATCAGATGAATTCGGGATCTCTGTTTAAAATACCTTTCGTAGAAACTATTTTAAATTATTCTATCCGATAATGTGAATAATACAATATGGATAAATACCATCTATCGGCAAGAATTTTGCTTATCGTCTTCCCGCCAATTATTTCAGCACCGGTAAAATTATTTTTGATGCATTTTTTGAATCGTGGTAAATTTTTATATTACTTTTTATAAAGTCTTTTGTATCGCAATGATAGATGTCGATAAACTGCTGTGGGTTGCGATCTGCTAGTGGAAACCAGCTGCTTTGTACCTGTACCATTATGCGATGTCCTTTTTTAAAATTGTGTGCAATGGAAGGTAATTCAAATTTTACTTCTTCTATTTTACCGGGGATAAAAGCTGAGGGATTTTCATAACTTTTTCTGAAACGCCCACGGAATATTTCTGCTCTCACCAACATCTGGTAACCTCCCATCGGGTATGGATTTACAGGGTCTGTTTCTGCATAAATGTCCACCTCGTTGTAACCCAGGTAATCTGGAAATACATCAATTACTTTTACAATAAAATCCGCATCCGTTGTAGAAATACTTGTCATAATATCTGCAACTATATTTCCGGTAACGGTTACATCTGCCGTTAAAGAATCTGTTTGAAAAACAAGTACATCAGGTCGGCGTGCAGCAAAGCGCTGGTCGTCGCTCATATAAGTTCTTGTTCGGTTAAAATGCACGTCAGCACTGTATGGAACTGGCTTGGCAGGGTCGCTGGTATATTCACTGAAACTGTTTGCAGCGGCAGGTTTTGCCAGGTCTAATTTACCATTGGCCTGAAGGTACATTGCTCTATCTTCCTTTTCTGCAGGCGGCCATTGCGCAAAGGATTTCCATTCGTTGGCGCCGGTAACAAACACGTTTGCTTCTGCAATTTGTGCTACGGATCCTTTACCTTTTAAAAAATAATTAAAGAAAGGTATTTCAAAATTTTGCTGGTAATATTCACTGGTGTTAGAACCAAATTGAATATTGCCATGATGTGTGCCATCATGATTGGCCCATTGCCCATGATACCATGGACCATCAACAATTTTATTAAAAGCCTTACCCGGATTATTTTGTTCTGCAGCTTTGTAAGCGTTCCAGGCACCCCAGCAATCTTCTGCATCAAACAATCCACCAACCCACAACATGGCTGGTTGGAAATTTTTTGTTGCATTGCGTGCATCCCTTGCTTTCCACCAGGCATCGTAATTTGGATGTGCCATCAAATCGTTCCAGAAAGCAATGCTGTCGCCTGTGTATTTTGTAAGATTTTTTAGACTACCTGCTTCCAGAAAAAATTTATAACTATCATGATCCGGATAACCAACAGACGTTGCAGCAACTGAAACCGGTTTGGGATGAGGCACGCCAAATGCAAAGCCGAGTGAAGACATAAAACTAAAAGCATCCATTTGAAAAAAGGCGCCGTTGTGATGAAAATCATCTCCGATAAACCAGTTGGTGACGGGGGCCTGCGGACTAACAGCTTTTAATGCAGGATGATTACTGGCAGCTGCCATTGTTGAATAAAAGCCCGGATAAGAGATACCAAATACGCCCACATTCCCGTTGTTGTTAGCAATGTTTTTTATCAACCAGTCAATCGTATCATAAGTATCACTTGACTCGTCAATTTCCTTACCTTTTTTGTCTGGATTAAATGGCCGTATGTTTACCATCTGGCCTTCACTCATCCATCTGCCACGCACATCCTGCTTTACCATTATATAGCCTTCTTTTAAATATTCCTTTTGGTAACTGTTCCAAAACCCCATATATGCACTTTCTCCGTAAGGCTCGCAGGAATAGGGGGTTCTTGATAATAAAATTGGATGTTTTTCAGTGGTACTTTTAGGAGAATAAACAGACGTAAATAATTTGATGCCGTCTCGCATGCTGATGTACACTTCCTTTTTAGTGTAGTTTTCCCTGATCCAGGCAGAATCAGCATCCTGTGCATTTGATGCAATACCAATAATAATAAATGCGCAACATAACAGTTGTTTCATAAATGTTGAAGTTTAGTGAATGAAGACTTTAAGGTAGGCTGTTTTTGAAAAAGATGTAGAACAAAATTTAAAACAGTTTAAAAATGAATTATGGTTTTACCAATAAACCCGGTAGAGAAGCAACAACAGCAATAAAAATATGCATCAAGCCTATCAACTACTTTGAACTAAACCTGATAAGAAGCAGTATCCCCAGGGTAATAATCAACACGAAGACCCATTCATACTTTTTCCATATTTCTTCCCGTTGTATTTTCTTTATCATATCGCTCATCACAGACTGTACCCAGCTGTTATCATTTGTCAATTTGCATAACCTTTCATTTAGCAACAATGCCTTTTCTGATTTCAATAACCGAACAGGCTTTAACAAGGTGAGTACAATCTGCTGATTAATTTCAGATTCATTGAATTGCATCAATTGGCTGATGGTTGCTTCATTTAGCAATTCATTTATATAGCTAAATAAAAGCTCCTTGTCTATCCTGAATACATCCATTGATGACGTGTATTTTTCAAATTCAAGTACCTCTTTTAAAACAGCTACCGGCGTAATAACTTCATGGGTGTGCTTGTTACCTGTGGCCCTGTTGTACCATCGGACCTGTAGATAAATATCTTTTTTTATAGGGTTGGTTAAAGTTTCGTATGCTTCCTTTATTTCAGAAAAATAAGCTATTGAATAAGGGTCGTTATTATTTTTATCAGGGTGGTATTGCTGCGCCAGCAGGCGGTAAGCTTTTTTTATCTCCTCTATCGAAGCATGGGCTGGCACTTTCAGCGTTTTATAATGATCTTTTACAGCCATAAAGTACAAAGATAATGGATGCATCTTTATTTGAATTGAGGCTAAAACTCATTGTAATTATAAATACTCAACCATGGATAGCAACCTTTGAATTGTTAAAGAGAGGATATGTTTAGCAACAGAAGAACATATATTTTATGGCAATAAAATGAAGGCGCTGTTGCTGATTATAAAACAAGCAATAATTGATGTATAATTTAGCAAAAATTTTGTTCAGGAGAATAAGCAGTAAAAATGCAGGCTATCAACAATATTGTTTTGCATGAAAAATATTTTCTTTATTGCTCTTATTGTGATACGATAGAAACTTTCTCTATCACCTGCCTTTTTCCCGAAGTCAATTTAATAAAATAAATACCAGCTTTAAGCCTTTCATTGCCTGTATTAAAAACATAATGATAAATACCACTATTCTTTATTTGATCGATGAGTGATTTAATTCTTTTTCCGGCAACGTCGTAAATTTCGAGGATAACCCTGTCGGTTGCAGGAATAATATATTCAACTCTGGCTTGATTTGTGAGCGGGTTAGGGAAAATTTTCATACCTAAGCTTTCAGTGCTTAAATTAGTCAGCGGCTCATTTATATTATTGGCTGCCCTTGCAAAAGTTACAGTTACATTAAAAGTGTCTGCCAAGCAACTAACAGCATCTTTTACAATATAGGTAGTACTTTGTGTAGGAGAAACTGTGATACCCCTGGTGGTTGCGGCAGTTGTCCAGCTATAGCTCCCAAGCCATGAAGCCATTAATACAGTTGATGCGCCTTTTACAATTGAAACACTTTTTCTGGTGTTTACGTCCTTTACAATGGTGAACTTATCTCTTATAACACCATCCGCACAAACCCATTTTGCATCAAGCCTGTTTGCTTCAACATCTATAACAAAAGACCCGCCAATGGCAATGTTTGAATAATGCATTGCAGCATGCGGAAAGGATGCCTGCCCGGTTGTGCTCAATTGCCCGGCCGATCCGGAAACCACGTACACTGCACCGGTATAAGAGGTAGCGGAATTTTTTGAATAAGGACAGGAAGATGCAGTTCCATCA
The DNA here is from genome assembly GCA_025360525.1 of Chitinophagaceae bacterium. GTDB lineage: Bacteria > Bacteroidota > Bacteroidia > Chitinophagales > Chitinophagaceae > Ferruginibacter. The sequence continues at coordinate 37,731 of JANYCA010000137.1, forward strand.
TAGCTTCCACTTGACTTGCTTACATTGTAAGAAGTTGAAAAAGATGCCTCATTGCCATAATAGCCTTTCATTAATTTACTTCTTTCGTATCCATGGCTGTGGCCACATAAAATTAAATCTACTTTATATCGCTCCAGTATTTTAATAAAATTTTGCCGGATTTTTACAAGGTCACTTTCAGTATCTGAATTGTGTGAACTCATGGTGTACGGTGGATGATGCCAGTACACAATTGTCCATTTTTGCTTGTTGGCTGCAAGGTCTTTTTTCAACCAAAGTACCTGTGGGCCAAGTGTGTCATACAGTTTATACGTATTAACATCTTTGCCGTAAGAATCTAAAGATATACAATGAATGTTGGCGTAATTATAGGAATAGTAAGCTTCGGAATTAGAAGCAACCCCACCAGTTTGGGCTCCTGTGGGTAGCGTAAAAATATTAAAGTAAGGAACCGCATGCGTATTTGCATTTGTTGCATTATTATCATAATCATGGTTACCAGGAGCTGGCCATAATACTGTTTGCTTCAGCATTTTTGTATTGTAAATATCAAAAAACTTTGTTTGATATTCACTGTCGAGGCCACCACTGTATGCATTATCACCCAGAAGCATCCAAATATCGGTATATCCTGTTCCTAAAAATTTTATGTACTGATCTCTTACGTTTAACTGGTTGGTAGATTTATTCCCGCAATCACCGGTTACCCAAATTCGTGTTTTCTTTTCAGTGCCTACAACTGGTGCTGTAACAAAAAAATTACTTGAATCACCCTGTAGTTTTTGAGTAGATGAACCGATAGCATAGAAATATTTTGTATTAGCAGAGAGACCGCTTAATTGCATTTCATGATCGATAACTCCTGAAGCATTGTTAACATTTAGCGTTAAGCTGGTAGCCGATAAGCCATAACTTACTTTTGAATTGGTGGCAGCGGCAGATCTCCATCGGACTACAACACTATTGGGTGTACCCATTTGCAGATATGGCCCTCTTAGAAGAGTAGTTGTTACATTGGTAGCTACTGCTGCTATCAAAAAATTCCAAGTAGTTGCATTGGTAATTCCAGCAAAATTATTATTCGACAAGTCTTTAAAAACGCCGGCAGCCATTTCAATATTTTCAGCAGCACTATAATTAAAATTTGCCGGATCAATAGTTACCACCTTACCCGTAACAGTTACTGCCGCCGAAGTAACAGCTATTGTCTGGGTAATTACTCCCCCTTCTTTTACAATAATATTTCCTGCCCCCTTTTGAATATTTTCGTTGAAAGTTATAGTGAGATTATTACTAGTAGAAATATTTATTGCGTTATCCGCAGGTAAGTAAGAAGCGACAAGCGGGGCGGTAACATCTACTGTTGCATTGGCCTTTAACTCAAGATCAAAACTGATATCGGAACTGCTTGGTCCAATTTGGTGAATTTCAACCTGTATTACATTTGTACCGGAAATCAATGATCCGGCAGGCAAACTAGCTGTTTGCCAAACATTGCCATCGTCACCACAATTTGTTGCTGCAAGTGTATTATAGGCAATTGTCCCTGCAGGCATGTTGTTTCTATAACGTTCTATTCCGTTTATGTAAACTACCACGCCATCATCCCTTTTTACTTGCAGATTGTAACTACTGTAAAGGGAAGCATTTGATATTGAAATCGCTTTCCTGAAATAAGTGGTTACATACTTTGCAGAGGAACTGGACCCAAATTTTACAAATGTTGTTTCGTCACCATCGCCATAACCTAGCTGTGCGTTACCAGATGCCCAGGCGGCATCACTAAAAGCAGCCCCAATCCATCCTAGTCCTTGATTGGAGCCATTATCAAGATACTTCCATGTAGCGCCTGCAGAAACTAAAGATGTTTGTGCAAAAGCAGCTGATACAATAAAAATGGGCAAAATAAAAGTAAATAAATTCTTGTAAAGGTTTTTCATATAAAATGGATATTAAATAAATTATCTGTTGCCTGATAAATCAATCTGGCAAATAAAAATGGCGTCGGTATGATAAAGGTTTATAAAAGGAAAGGCTGTAGGATGATCTTAATAAATTTCAGTATTACTGGTAGTAAGCTAAAATTGAAAAAATAAAAAAATTAGAGGTTGGTTTTTACAATGGCGAATCAGCCCAGTTACATATAATTTAATTTCCTGTCTTTCGGTTTGACTAATCCATAAAAAAAATCCCGTTATAACTTTGTAATTGATAAAATACCAACAATTATGCCAATCAAAGTTGAAACAGGTACTAAGTAAATTGTTCTCCTATTTTAAAATTGTAAATCAGAAATCAGGATATTATGCAGGTTGCAAATTTTCAATAACACTGCAGTCTTTTGCATTTTACATGTAAAGAAAAATTTCTCCGGCAATAATTTGCCACATGCGAAGGCTGAATTAATGTTGAATATTTACTTTACCTGACTAAATGCATTAAGATACAATTCAATGTAAGCCTGCTTTAATTTTGCCTTGTATTGCATACTATACCGTGGATGGGGTAATGCTACAATCTCTTTAAAATACTTTTTTTCATCATTTAGCACCCGTAGAAATTTTTCATTTTTACCCATCCCTAAACAAAATACCAAATCCCTTTCAATGCCAAATTCTAATTGCGTTTGAATACTTTGCTTTATAAAATCTTGTACAGCTTTTGTAAGTGCATTACTATCGTAATAATTGTAATTAACCGTCTTATTTTTTTTGCTGATAGATGTAAAGCCAAGCGGACAAATAGAATTAATATAGAATTTTTTATAAAAAGCTTCAGGCCCACCAAAGGCATCTATTACCTCATATACAAATACGGAGGAAGGCTCATGCGCTAATTCGCCTTGATAAAGCAGACCGCATTTATCGATCAATCTTTTGGGATCAGTAAAGGGAATTCCCGTAAGACCTGCACCAAATCTACCGGGGTTTATCCCCAAAATTAAATGCCTTGAATTATTGTCGCTATAATATTTATTATAAAATGCAGCGGCAGTGGTAATAATATTTTTATCATCTTTAAAAGGATTCATAATAGAAATGCCAATAGGCAGTTCTCCTTTAAACAAAAGGTTTTTATTGAAGGCATTAACTTTATCTGCAAAATTCTTCATCTTAATATTTTTTTTTTACAACTTATAATTGTTTTTCCAATTAATTTAATTCATATTTATTTACTGGAAATTAATTATTCGTTGAATAACCCTACTCAAAATATAAATCTTAAACCATTTGTTTATTTGGAGTAAAACACAAAATAAATAAAATAAACAAAATGCTTCGATTTCTTAATAATCCTCTATATTTAAATTTTATTACTATAAATTATAATCTGCTTTTAATCTTAATCCAAACTTATAGAAAGCTTAAGCTGTTTAACCACCCCCTGTAATAACTACTTCATTTTTTTAACTCTTAAAACCTACTGCTTATGCCAGCATCTTCGCTTGCAAAATCAGCCATTTTTGCGGCTGTACTTGTAATTATTTCTATTATTTTATGGGAGCTTTTCTTACGTAGCAAAGGTTTTGAAATCACTTATAATGACGATCCCTCTTTGTGGACCAATAAAAGAGATATGGTGTACGAACCAGCAGATAAGGCCACCGTGTTTATTGGTTCAAGTCGTATTAAATTCGATCTTGACATTCCCACCTGGGAAGGTATAACAGGCAACCACGCTATACAGTTGGCTTGTGTTGGCAGCAATCCGGTACCCATTCTTGAAAATCTTGCAGCAGATAATAATTTTAAAGGGCGGCTGGTAGTGGATGTTACAGAAGGTTTATTTTTTGACAAAAGTGCGGATCAAAGGCCAAGGGATAATATGAAATATTACACAGAACGTACTCCTTCGCAGAGGGCTAGCTTTTATGTAAATCAGCTGCTGGAATCGCAATTTGTTATGCTTGATAAAGAATGGCTGTCTCTTGGCGCAATGATGGATAAGCTACCTGTAAATAACAGGCCAGGTGTATATAAGTTTGGAGGTTTTCCGGCAGGCTTTGGCCGGGTAAATTTTAACCGGCAAGAGTACATGACAGATAAATTTTCAAGTGATACTGTTATGCAAAATATAGTCAAGAATATTTGGGTAGCCTGTATTAAGGCAAGCAAAGAACCTCCTCCAACAGGAGCAATGGTAGATACAATGATTATGTCGGTAAAAATAGCTGTAGATAAAATACAAGCAAGGGGAGGGCAGGTTTTTTTTATAAGAACTCCATCTAGTGGCGGAGCTAAAATAGGCGAAACAATGTTTTTTCCCAGAGAAAAATATTGGGATAAGCTGTTAGCTGTTACAAAATGCCCTGGTTTACATTATGAAGATTACCCGGCTATCGATCATTTTATTTGTCCGGAAAATTCGCATTTGAGCTTAACTGATGCTAAAACATTTACCATCAATTTTATTAAAATATTAAGCGAAGAAAAAGGCTGGAAGTTTCCTAAACCAATTGCACTTTAAATTAATTATTGCTTTTTTATAATTCATTTGCTTAAGCATCTCAACAAAAATTTTTATTTCTTACCAGTATTCTTTACCCATTTAATAACTTAACATCAAACTCCTGCATTATGGTTTTCAACTCATACACTTTCATCGTATTTTTTATACTGATATTAATCCTGCACAATCTGCCCTTTAGCTGGAAAACAAAAAAGATCAATCTATTACTCGCCAGTTATGTTTTTTATGCTGCATGGAATCCACCTTTTATTTTACTGTTGTGGTTATCTACTGTGGTAGACTTTTTTGTTGGCCGGGCGCTTTATACCCAGGATAATGTAGCAAAAAAAAGACTGTTGCTGGTAGTAAGTTTAATCGGCAACCTGGGCATGCTTTGCTTTTTTAAATATGGCACATTCGTACTGGATAATTTTGTAACGCTGGTGAACGCAATGGGTGTTAATTATCACCCCGCTAGACCCAATATTATTTTACCCGCTGGTATTTCCTTCTATACATTTACCACACTTTGTTACACGATAGATATGTATAAAAGAAAGAGCGAGCCGGTAAAATCAATGCTGGATTTCTCATTGTTTGTTACCTTTTTCCCACATTTGGTGGCAGGCCCCATTGTTCGTCCGCCGCAATTAGTTCCACAATTTGAAACAGAACATAAAGCAACGCAAAACCAATTACTACAGGGTTTGTTTTTGATGACACTCGGCTTGTTTATGAAAGTAGTATTGGCAGACAGTATGCTGAGTGCCACAGCCAACACTGTTTTTGGGTCTGAAGGCAAACTGCTTGCGTTGGATGCCTGGATGGGTGTATTGGCTTTTTCCGGACAAATATTTTTTGACTTTGCAGGGTACTCTACCTGTGCAATAGGTGTGGCAATGACGCTTGGTTTTGTATTACCGCAAAACTTCTTTTATCCCTATGCAGCCATTGGTTTTTCAGATTTCTGGCGAAGGTGGCACATCACTTTATCTGCCTGGCTCAGAGATTATTTATATATCCCGTTGGGTGGTAACAGAAACGGAAAAGTGAGAACTTATATTAACTTAATGATCACCATGCTGCTGGGTGGCTTATGGCATGGTGCTAACTGGACGTTTGTGGTATGGGGCGGTCTGCATGGATTCTATTTATGGGTAGAAAAAGTCATCGCAGATTACAGGCACGATAAAGTAGCTGCTATTGAAACAACAGCTTCCGAAGAAGTGGGCGTGCTGGGACCGGTGCCCGAAACATTTAAACCTAAAAATTTCAGGAACTTTTCTATTGCATTATTTACTTTTTTCCTGATAAATGTTACCTGGGTTTTCTTTAGAGCCAACACTTTTACCAAGGCATGGTACCTGTTAAAATCGATGTTTGGGTTTATGGCAAAGGAGGCTCCCATGCTTACCACTTTATCTATCATTAAAGTGTCTGTAATAGTAACCTGTATGGTAATAGCACACTGGGTGATGAGAAATACAAAAGTGCTTGACGTGGTTCCTAAACTTAGCTGGTGGCTTTTGGGAACAGTTTGGACGGTGATGTTATTGCTGATTATATTAAGCCAGGAAAGCAGCAGCTCATTTATATATTTTCAGTTTTAACCGCAGAGAACATGAGTTGACAAAGGTTGCGTAGAGATTTGTATTTGCCCTCTGCGTAAACTTCATTTACTCCGGCACTCTGCGATTGATGGCTAGCATAATGCCTGGCTAACTCGGCTTTATTGAAAAGATAAGTCGCCAGGTATTAAACTGATAATGTAAGGTAATAGATTTAGCTGTTTATTGTAGCAGTGTCTACCGCCTGAAAGAAAGATACGAGCTTTTCATTTTTCACTGTCCAAACATGAGTTGCGTTTGCCTTAAAGGCATTACCTGTTGCTTTATTTGTACCCTGGTAATAACCTACCATAACTACCTTGTCATCTACACCAAATACTTCATTTGCTGCAATATTAAAACCATCAAAGTGAACAGGCAGCTGCATAAATACGTCGCTTACAATTTCATTAATTCCGGATGAAATACCATCTCCTTTTACATAGGGCATTCCCTTGCATTCGTGCCATTCTATGGCTGGGTCAAAATGTTCTAATACAGCAGGCACATTTCCTGTAGCAAAAAGAGCATACAACTGCTTAACCAAATCTACGTTTGTCATGATGATGTTTTTTATGGTGATTAAAATATTTACTAAGTAAATCAACGGCTTTAAAATCCGTGTTAAAACAACAGTGATATAATTCATTATCTACCTACAACAAATAAAATTATCAAAACAAAAAATCAATTCTTTTGCCGTGGTTTTCCTGAGATTTATCTTCCTGATAAAAAACCAAGCACTATGTTTAATGCTCCTTTTTTCTCCATTTAGTCCAGGCCCCTGTACTCCATAACGCCCACAAGATTAGCACTGGTTGAAACAGTAAACGTATCCATCGCTGTGCATCTGAGTTTAAACCAAAAGCATCTCTGTGCTCAACCAATTGCGCAATATTTCCGGGAAAAACCGCCACAAAAAAAGCTCCAACTACCCATCCCACCATAGTGCGGTATTTTGATAAAAAGAGTAAAGATGCGCCTAATGTTATTTCAACAATTCCCGACAAAACAACTACTAAATCGGGTTCTATTGGCAACCAGGGCGGTACTTGTGCCAAAAACTCCTGCCGCTGAAAAGTGAGATGACCGATACCGGCCAATGAAAGAAAAAGGCCGAGAATGATGCGGCCAGCTGTTTGAGCTTTGCTTATTTTATTAATTTCATTACTCATTTAAGGTTGCTTTAGCTATTGATCAATCTATAATACTGCGTAAAAAATTGAGCACCTTTTTTATGGTAGTTAAACATATCATGCCCTCTTTGCCAAAAACTTTTTCTGCAGCCAATTGCGAACCGGTTCGTCATACAGTTTGAGGCAAGCATAAGCCACGATGATGCTGGCAATGAATAGAATCAAGCCCATAAAAATACCTTTCTCAATAGGCACTTTATTGTTTGTTACCCAGCCAACGTACGTATAAATCAATGGATAATGGGTTATATAAATTGGGTAAGAAATATCGCCCAGAAATTTGCAGGCCTTTATTGAATATTTTCCGTTAATAGTACCGCCTGCACCTATAGACACAATCAGTGGAAACAAAAGGATTATACAGAACGATTCATACAAACCGTTCATCCAAACGTGCTCACTGCCACCAATTCTTGGCACAGAAAGAATAACAATTATCAGGAGGCTGCATATCCAAAAAGCTCCTTTTAAATGGATAAGCTTACCCATACGGGAAAGCAAAACCCCTGCAAAAAAAGGATACAACATTCGGGTAAAGCCAATCCGGAGTTGAATATTATCAATAGCCCATCCTCCAATTACATCGCCTTGTGTACCCGTCACTGTATAATGAATCAGCAGGCAGGCAGTAAGCAACACAAATAACGCCAATACCTTTTTTGAGAATTTACGAACTACTAATGCATACATAATATTTGCAACGTACTCGTAAAAAAGCGACCATGCCGGTCCGTTCAATGGATGCATTTCCTGCCAGCCACGTATGTCCATTGAAGGAAGTAAGGGTATCAGCGTACACCCAACCAGCATTACCAGCAGCATCTTCCAAACAGGTGTTTGGGCTATTAGTGAAAACATATCGCAAGACTGAAAATAGAAAAGTGACGCACCTATCAGCGAACCAACTATAACCATCGGCTGCAGACGAATAAGCCTGCGTTTATAAAAATCCCATTGGGTCATTTTACCCCAACGATCATCATAAGCATATGCCACTACAAAACCGGATAAGAGAAAAAAGAAATCTACGGCCAGGTAACCATGGTTAATGATTTGCGCAAAGCGGCTACCGCCATTAAAAGTTTCAAAAACATGAAAGGCAACTACCATAAGGGCTGCCACACCCCGAAGGCCGTCAAGAATTTGGTAATGACTTTTTGATGCCAGGTAATCAGCTGGTTTATTCATAAGAAATTATTTGTGGGTTAAATTTTGCAATCATCTATTTTATACAATCGTTCAACAGCGCTTTAAATGTAGCAACTCCTAATGGCTAAAGAATTGCGCTGTTAAAACTGAAGATAAGAAAGCTTTTATAAAATGATCCAATAGCCGTTCTGGTAATAGAAAACTTTTCTCGTGATAAGGAGCATATTATTGAACCCGAAGATTTTTGTTAAGGTTCGCAAAAGCTGTTTTTAGTAAATCAATATATTGTATTTTTAACCTCTAATATAGTTTCATGCACAAAATAATTATAATTGCTTGCATCTTATTTTCAGCAACGCTCAGTGCTCAAACTTTTTATCCGGGCAATTTTCCAGGCCTTACGCAAAGGGGAAACTTTGCAAACGATTTACATTCTATGGATAGTCTCGCTGCAAAGAAATGGTCTTTCAGTAAATACACTGCCCTCTCTACCAGCTATACTTTTTTTAATGGTGGCAATGCTACCATAATTGCAGCGCCAATAGGTTTGCAGCTAAACCGTCGGTTAAATAATAACTGGTACGCTTTTGCTAATGTTACGGTTGCACCGGCATATATTAGTTTCCACCAATCTTTTTTAACATCTGGCACTAAAAATAATTATCAAAAAAACGGCTTCCAGTCAAACGGCCTTACTATGTATTCAAGCGCCTCGTTGGGCCTACAGTATATTAATGAAGCAAAAACTTTTTCTATTTCCGGAAGCATCAGTGTGGAAAAAAGCAGTTATCCAATGCTCCCTTATTACAATGTGGGTAATACAAAAACAAACGCAGCTATTCCTTATAACAGGTAGCGATAACCGGAAGGTATTAATGAAATTATCTAAAGGATTGTTAGATAAACATTTCAACACCAACAAACGCCGGGCGCTAATTGGTTGTATAATAATTGCATTCGAATAATTTACTATTTCTTGGGCTACTTAAACTGGCAGACTGATGCTGAGGGCGCTCGTTACAGCTTTGCTTACAATTCCCAAAATACCATTTACCAGGTTTTGAGCACTAACAAGGCCGATTCCCTGTATAGTAAGCAATACATTGCTAAAGGCAAGTTTCTGCAGTGTTAACCTCGTTTCAAGTTCATCTTTCCCAATAATTCCATCCTGTCTTAATTGTGCCAGAAAGATAGCATTTTCCGCAAACTGAGTAAACTCATGTTCGGCAAAAGGCTTTAATTTTTTATAAGTGCCACCCAGCTCTGCTTTTGCAAATACGATAGAATCATCAAGTATTTGTTTGAAATTAATAGTTGCCATAAAAAAAATATTTTAATGATTAATAGTCCGTTTTCCCGGTTGTTCTAAGTGCTTCCTGCAACCTCGTAATCGCATCAATAGAAGTATTTATTGCATCTCTCATATCGTGTCGGTCATCGCTTCGCCTGTCTGGCAAACCGCCTTTATGCTGGTTGATAAAAACTTTAAATGCCGCATCGAGATTGGCTATTTGTTCATTTACAATGCTGGCTTTTTTATCCAGCGATTGTGATCTCGATTTTATAGTTATCATGTCGACTTCCAGGTTATCGTAATAATCCTGGAAGTTGACAAAGTCCTGGTTCCGTGGGTCATTATCCTGGATGGTTCTGCTTAACTTGATAAAGTGCAGGTTAAAATCTCTTTTCATCTTGCCCAGGGTTTGATCAAGCACCTGGTCGTACCCCGTTATAAAAGTTACTTTACAGGAGGTAAGGAGGATGATACAAAATACCGGAAGTAGCAGTAATTTATTTTTCATATGTTTAGTTTGATTATCGTAAGTCTACATCTACTTTCTTCATAGATGCAAAAATGTAATGGAATCATTTAATCAGTAACAGCAGCAGCACCAACAGCAAAAGAATTTTTGCAATTGCAACTGGATTAAAATACAATTAAATTTTTATGCCGGAGAAATTATTTTGAAGGGGCGAACAATGGTTCGAGAAAATATTGGCGATTAGATTTTACTTTTTTGAAATCTTACATGAAATAATACCCACTACAACGGGACAGTTTGATTTATTGAATCAATACCGGCAGCAATATTGTTTTCTTTCCTTTTGCAGATAACTCCACCTGGTAAGTCCCCTTTGCTGTTGATTTAGCAATGGAAATGGTATGCTGGATATTTGTTCCCGGATGGTTAATGGTGCATGTTTGTATTACCTGGCCGGCGGTGTTTAATAATCGCATACTGTATATCCCTGCCGGCATTTTATTCATTTGCAGATGGATGATGTTGGAGGTGATAGGGTTGGGGGCGATATAAATAGCAGGGCTGGGTTTCATAAAAGTGATTTTCTCCACATTGCTGTAAGCCACCATATTGTTTTGACTGATGCATTTAATACGGTAATAATACACCCCTGGTTTTAATGAAGGATCCATCCAGTTGTAACCAACAGTAGTGCTGCTGTTGCCGGTACTGCTAATAGTACTCAGCCTGCTAAAATTTTCTCCGTTCGCAGAGCGCTCTACTTCATAGCTGCTGATGTTAAATTCATTGGTAACTTTCCAGTCAACCGATACATTGCTTTCAACAGGTGTAGCCTTTAACAAAGTAAAATCAATTAATTTTTTAAATACCAGGCGGAATCTGTTTAAGGCGTAAGAACCCGGTTCATTAATAATATTAAAATTCAACAGGGTTTTTGCATCCATATTGATGGGAGTGGAAGTTTTCAGGTAATTATCTTCCATAAAACCAACCAGATTATTTTGTGCAATATTTAATGGATCCAGTTCAAGAGTATAATTCCTTGCCCGCATTTGTGCCATGTTAAAAAAGATAGTATCGTTTTCGGTGAGCGGTAATCTTTTTTCAATCGACAGTATTTTTGTGTGACTGCTGATACCAAAATTTTCATTAAAATTGGCTAATTTAATAGCATCCATTCCATCAACATCCTTGCTATAGCTATCATCAAACATATGCAGTGCACCGTCAAATACAGAGAGGCTGTTATCTGCATTTCTTAGATAAAGGGTGGTCCGCAACATTTTGTCTATGGAAAACTGCTCACCCAATGGGCGAAATACCAAGGCGTAAAAAGAAGATTTATCGGCCTCCTTGATAGCAAGGCTGGTTAAATTGGCGGAATTAACAACAATGGCTGCGCCAGATTCAATACGACCAGTAGTAAGGTCAATGGTACCGCTGGAAAGTGCAACAGAAGGTACATAACTTGTTCCTGACGCCCTTGTCATTGTAACCCAACCACCTACAGTTGTTGAGGTATTACCACTTGGCCTTTTTGGATCCCAAATACTATAAATATCAGATCCTCCTGCCGAGGGGATCTTTGTAATACTGCTAAAATTAATGGCGGATGGGTATGGGTTACCAATAACTGTAAAGCCGCTGGTTGTAATTTCCGGCCTATCTCCAATATTTATTTTACCCGTAGTACGTAACGTGGTGGTAGTGGCCGATGTGCTGGTACTGGTAGATTCAATCGGAAAATTTCTGTCTCCCCGAATAAAAACCATAAACCCTTTTTGAGAAGTAATATCAACAGCGGTATTTGCAATGCCAACCCAGTTATTACCCACCAAATATTTGATAGAGTGATTATTTAATGGGCTTTGATCAAAAAAATTTGATGATGGAGAGGGCCCCGTTACATGGGTTCCATAATTTGCAACCGGATTGCTATTAAAAAATGATGGAGAAGAGGTACTAGGTGCTGCACCTTCCATCCAGGCATTCCTGATAGTTTGATTGGTATTTATGGGCGCTGTTAAAAGTCTCCACGACCTTAGTGCTGATACATTTCTTTCAATAACAAATCTTCCTATGCCACTATAAGGAAAAATGGTATTGGCAGAACTACTTTGGCCAACTCTTGCAGTTTTTAAAGCAGTAGATTTTAAAGTTACATTTTTTGCCGCCAAATCAAAGTTACCTTGTGTAAACCCTATTTCATCAGTAATTGTAATACTATCGGCGAGTGTAATTGATGCTGCACTGCTGCTTTTTACCAAGTACAGAAAGGGAAAAGTTTGCCCAATATTTGCAGTAATTGTACCATTGGCAGACCCATTAAAAAATACCGCCCTACCATCGCCTGCACCAAAATTTACAGTACCATTTGCATTTCTGTTCCAACCCTTACCAATAAAAATATCGCTTCCAATATTGTCAGAAAAGATAAGGTTACCCGTTACGCTTAAACCGCCAATAATAACATCTCCACCAACACTTAAATTGTAAGCTGCGGCATAATTTTTTAAATTGAGTACCCCGTTTCCTGCAACAGTTGGATTGCCAATTGTTAGGTTACCAGCACAACCAGTACTCATGCTCCCCCCCCCTAAAAAATTTAAAGTTGTTCCACCTTGCACATTAACATTTCCCGGATAACCCGTCGCCCCTGAAATATTACTCGACCATTCCACCGCCCGGTTATAAGAGCCGTCGGTTTGATAAATTAAATTGGAAGCTGCACCATAGGTAGGAGGATTATCACTGACAAATGTATTTGGATTAATTAGTAATGATCCATTGATGGTGGATAAACCTGCACCAAAATTTACTCCGCTACGCCCCGAGCCTCCGGCAAAAATATTTACCAAAATATCTGATGAAAAAGATAATAATGATGCCGCTGCAGAATTTCGTGTAACTGTACTTATCCGCTGGGCGTTATCAGCATGAGTAAAATTAAATGAGGAAGTACCACCGGTGCTAAAAATCTGTCTGGTAACGTTTCCGGTAGATCCTTCAATTCTAATATCATTTGATGCTGTATTGTATGTATTAAAAAATACAGTTCGCCCATTTAAATCAAGGTTACCATTAAGCATTTGAAATGGAAAACCTCCTATACCGCCGTTAATCGTTATATCTGGTAAATTATTCAGCTTTACAACATTATTGGGCGCTGTACCAGAATTATTTACGATGAAATAGGAAAATGATAAGGAAGCACCACCGCCATCAATTGTTTGGTTAGAAGTACCATTGAATATTACCGCTCTTTCATTGGGGTTAAATGTGCCTCCTGCATTTCTTGTAAAATTTCCCCCAGTTTCTAAATCACCTATATATGGAGGGCCTGCTACAAAATTGCCCAATTTTAAAGTACCAGAAATAGTAACATCTTTTACTACTTTAAGATTGTAAGGAGTTGAATTATCATTCAAAGTAAGTGATGATAAAGGGGAGATTAACAGGTTTCCTCCCATTTGCAACGCAGTGCTGTTGTTAACGTTTACTGCAGTTACGGCAGTACCATTGCCCACAGTCACATTATTTGGGTAACCTGCTGATGCGGCACTCGAAATACCTGCCACCCATTCCAAACTACGTCCAACGGTTGAGCCGGTTTGGTAATAAAATAAGGTTGAAGAAGTACCATATTTTGGTGCATTGCCCGTAACTGACCCGCCGGTCAGCAAAACGAGCGAAGTTCCAATAGTGCTACCAGTTCCAAAATCTACATCACCTGCAATAGTTGTAAATGGAATTGTTGCAGTACCGCTGATAGTACCCGATCCAAGGAAGTTAATAAAACCAACTGCATTGGTATAGTTTGGTGTACCTGTATGCACCAATTTACCACCGGTATTAAAATTAATTTGACTGCCAGCCACACTCTCAATTATTCCTGAATTATTGAAAGTGCAATTGTTACGTAAATTAATAACACTGGTAGCAACCATATTGATGGTGCCGGTGTTTGTGATAAATCCTGCGGGTGTAACTGCACCTTTTATTGTTATTAAAATTCCGCCAACATTATAAGTTCCACCAACATTTATACTAAATAAATCATAAGGTATATTCTGCGTCAAATTATCACTTGGTCTGATGTAAATAGAAGCTATTCCACCAGTAACATTTGGTAAATCAAAATTTTGCCAGTCAGAAGGATTATCAAACGTTCCGCCTAAAGGGCAGTTAGTTATATATACATATTTAGGAATCACTTTATTGGTTGTACCATCATATTTAGCCCCAATACCGTAATTATTAAAGTTTATATTATCGAGTTGAGTGGAGGTTAAGTCAGGTATTAAAATATTTTTATTGGCAGCAGGCGTCCAGTTATCAATATTAAGTGTGCCTGTAAATGTACCGCCATAGCCTGCAAAATTTAAATTAAACGCATTTGACCCTATACCTACATCAATAGTAGAAGAAGCCGTCATTGTAAGATTACCAGCACTAAAATTACCAGTGGGAGTGGTTGCTATAGCTAATTTACCGCCACCAAGAATAATTGCACTAGATGAAGACATCGAAGTAGTAGCATTATAGACAATGGTACCGCTAGTTATGGTTGTGGCACCTGTATACGTATTTGCACCTGATAATACAAGTGTACCGGTTCCGTCTTTGGTTAATGTGCCTGTAGTTGTAGTAATGGGATTGCTGATCGTAGTATTTCCTGCGCCGCCGATGGTTAAACCAATTGTTGCGCCAGTAATACCGCCACTTAGAGTTAGCATACCAGCATCTGAATTAATTCTTGATGCTCCTGCCAATGTAATTGCGCCACTCCAGGAATTGCTTCCGTTAAAATTTCGCAGTACCCCGTCATTGCTGATACCTGTACCATTTAGCGTGAGTGCTTCAGCACCAACTGCAATATTGTTCAGTATTTGAATAGCTGCACCTGAAGTTACACTTACGCCACCAGCGATACTGCCAGTGGCTGTAATATTTTGAATATTTAGAACGCCACCCGTAATGTTAGTTGCACCAGTATAACTATTGGCACCTGTTAAAGTTAATGTGCCACCTAGTGCTTTAACTAGGCTTCCGGAACCGCTAATAATACCTCCGTAGGTTGTAGTACCAGAGTTAACGGTAAGTGCTCCTGAGCCTAAAATCACGTTACCACCGGCACCTCCCCCCCCGGCAACTGAGCCAATAGTTTGATTCAGGTTATTTAAATCAAGAATTGCACCGGCAGTATTTGCAAGAGTAACTGCTGTTGTGGTTGGCAACCTATCAACAGCACCACTAATTTGTAAGACTCCTGTGTTTATTATTGTATTGCCACTATAGGTATTGGCTCCTCCTAGCGTAACCTGACCTGCACCATCTTTAATTATTGCACCGCTTCCGGAGATAATACCCGAGAAAATAGTAGTACCACCTAAAGTTAAAGCAGTTAGATTTAACCCACCTGTTACGCTGTTATTGGTAATATTGCCGGAAAAAGTATTGATTCCTGAAGTGTTTATCCCACCAACTACTCTTGTATTTGCATTACCATTGTTTATAGTGAAACTGTTAGTAAAATCTGTTCCGCCTGTTGAGTTTGAAAGCCAAAGTTTTGCAGAGTTTGACAACAAAGATCCGTTGCCAACAAAAATGCCAATGCTGGCACTTATTCCTCCTCCACTTTCGATCCACAATTCACCATTGTCTATTAATGTTTGACCCGTATAGGTGTGAATAGAATTTAATTTTGCCGCTCCAAATTGACTAACATTCAATGCTCCACTGCCTGATACTGTGCCTGTCAACCGAATAGCCCTATTGTTAGCATCCACAACTGAATTATTCCCATATATCTGAATAACTCTACCGTTATTATTAATAGTGGCCAAAGAACCAAAATTTATATTACCGCTGCTTGCAACCAATTCCATATCAAATCCTGAATTGGAGCTGGCCACAAATGGAAAATTAATGGTATGAAGCGTTGTAGATTGATTTTCAATTCTTGGCCAAGTTAAACCAAATTCAAAAAATTGAACATAATTACCTCCGATAGTTCTTGATGTAGTTGCTGAAGATCCAAAAAATAGTTGACCAATTGTGTACCCTGCAGCCACAGTATTAGTCATAATGGTGAAAGTATTATTGTTAAACATTAGGCGGGTAGCTGAAGTTGATGGTGGCGCATCCCATAAATTGCCAGGATTCCATCTAGGCCCGTTGTTAATTCCTCTCATCAAACTTCCATCAGGTGCGGTAGTTTGCCAATCATAGAGAGTTTGTGCAGCTAAATCATTGCTTGTAAAACATACTAGGAAGCATACAGAAGCTTTTACAAATACTGTTTTTGTAAGCCTAAGGAATGCAGATGTTTGCCTTACAGTTTGTAAGACACCCACACCTACCTTCTCCCCCCAAAATAATCTTGTAAAAAATTTCATACGCAAGCTCCATTAAGAGTATAATACCATCTCACAAAAAAACATCACACAATTTATAAGTTCAACATTTTAAAATTAAGCAACTTCGTCAATCTCTATACTTATTGTGTATTATTTACACACTGGTTATTCAAAAAAAAGCGGAAAAATTATTAACTGTTCCGCAAACGGTATGGTTTTCAATATGGTTTTAAGGGAGGATACAGAAAAATGAACCACTAATGTAAGGCTAAATGTCTATTCGAGCATCAACAAAGGCAGCCTATTTTTTAAAAAACGATTGTTTTGGGCAAAAAACAGTATAAATGAGCCGGCTTATTTAGGTTAATATCCACTTACAGTTATTTTTATAAAGGACCATCAGCAAAATTTCAGCCTTATTAGAAGGGGGGTTTTTCCTTAGCCTTCTTTTAGGTTACTGGTACAAATGCGCTGACAAAGGCTTACAACATCCGATGTTTTAATATTTCATCTCTATTCAATAATTACGTTTTTTAAATAATAGCTATCCGGATCAATCTGTGGCAATAGCTTGCTTTTAACTACCACACCCTTTTTATCAACACTAATTTTTTGAACTCCTGTTTCAGTTAAAATATCAATCGGTAAGGCCATGTCTATATTAACCAATTGAATTTTATATTCGCTGTTGGCCATGCCAGTTACCTGCACTTGCAGTTTGTTTGTGGAACGGATAAACAGATCGAACACAGGCTTTACAGAATAGCCGGCTGCCTTGCTAAACAACTGTTCTACTTCATCGGTATTTACCAGGGTATCGTAACAATATTGCGGCGCAGTAGCCAGTTGCTTTAAGGCCGGAAAAAATACACTGTCGCCAATGACATATCGCACCGTATGCATGAAGAAAGCACCTTTTACATAAATATCACCAATGTAAGCTGTTTCTTCATCGAGGTCTTTTCCCTGCACAACAGGCTTTTCGTTTTTGATGCTAAAGACGCTTTTTTTAAAGTTATTGATGTAGGCTGCCTCACCCTCTTTGTCCCTTATATACAGCACATCACCAAAACTTCCAATGCCTTCATGTATCCAGTAATCTGCCCAGTCTTTTGCAGTTACTTTATTACCCCACCACTCATGCCCAAATTCATGATTCATCAACCAGTCAAAATCCTGCCCACCAACTTTGGTATACTTAAAATTATTACCATAGGCATTCATACTCTGGTGTTCCATTCCAAGGTGGGGTGTTTCGGCAAGACCGATTTTTTCTTTTGCCCAGGGATATTCACCAAAATATTTCTCTTTTACTTTGGCCATTTCTTCCAGCAGGTCTAAATGATGAGGAGCGCTGCCGGCATGATACTTTAATACATAAAACTGCATAGGCACTTTATTACCGTTGATGGTAGTATATTCTTTTTTTACAACAGCATAATCGGCAATATTGAAAACGATGCTATAATTGTTGATGGAATAATTGGTTTTCCAATGATAGGTAGCGTTTTTGCCTGTCCTTTTTACGCTTTGCAACAGGCCCGGACCAGCCACTACCAAATCTTTTGGAACCGTTATCAGCATGTCCACCCCTTCGTTGGGCTCGTCAGAAGGATGATCTTTGCAGGGGAAATAAATTTTGCCACCGGCTCCTTCGGCAGTAACAGCAACAAAGGGATGGCCAAGCGAATCGGTTGTCCAGGTAAAGCCATCTTCCCATGGCGGACGAGTGGCCACATGCGGCTTTCCGGCATATTGAATTTTAACAACAGCCTTGCCGGCCGGCAGTGCAGTAGCCGGCGTAATAAGGATAAGTTCGTTGGCATGTGTAAATAGAGTTGCCTTATTATTTACCCATACTTTTTGCACCGTAAAATCATTCATCAGGTTAAAGAGAAGTACCGGCGCAGGCTCACTTAACAAAACGTCGATGCTGGTATATCCGCTGATACTTTTATTGGTTATATCAACGGTTAATGCAAGTGTATAATGCCGCACGTCCATGATGGCCTGCTCTGGTTTAAGTTTTCCTCCGGAAGTAAGTTGCTGCCCACTTGCAAACTGGATAGATAGTAACAGGGCTAAAAAAAAGATTGATCTCATTGGTATTTTTTTTAAAGTTAAAAGTTTAGCGGCACACACAGGATATCAATTTTTAAGGAGGGACAATTTTCAGGACATTGAATACCAAGACATGCAGCATCTATAAATATATTAACCCTAAAGACTACTATATCCTGCTAAAAAACAGTCCTTTAATTACCATTTAAAATTCATTTTCTGCTCAAAGAGAAAAAAGTAAAAAAATAGGATTAGGCGCATTGTTCGGAATTGAAAATTGGTTGCGGCCTTGAATAAAAATTTCAGCCTTTTTATTCGAAGCTTTGATTTTTTTTGTTACTTTTTTTTATCAAGAAAAAAAAGTAAGTAAAGGCTAGCCCAACTGGGTAAAATCTTTGCAAACTATAAAACAACTTTGCTTTATAGCATACTTTTTTGTAAAATTGTTTTAAACCAATAAAAATACAAATATGATTGTTGAAGCACTTTTGGGAGAGTTTATGCATGAAGCAGAAAACACCCGCAAATTATTAAACGCTATTCCAGACAGCGCTTTGGGTTATAAACCCAATGAAAAATCCTGGACCACCGGGCAACTGGCCTCACATATTGCAGAAACCTACAACTGGTTTGAAGGTACTTTTACACTTGACAACATGGACATGGCCGGGTACCATTACGATAAGGGCGATATTTCGAAAGCATCGAATATTGTGGTAAAGTTTGAAGAAAACTTTAAAAGGGCCCAATCAGTTTTGGAAAATGCAAAAGATGAGGACATGTTGAAACTATGGCGCATGACGATGGATGGAAACGACCTGTTTCCTCCAATGCCAAGGATACAGGTGGTGCGGTCATTTTTATTCAATCATCTTTACCATCACCGGGGCGAAATGGTAGTCTATTTAAGAGCCACCGGAAATAAAGTACCCGGCTTATTTGGCCCTGCCGGAGATTTTTAATTAAGGTATCTACCTGTAATTTGGCATAACGGATATTAGCCCTGCTTTGGCGATAAGTATAAGTTGATGCAAAGCTTTGCAACAGGCAGCAATCGTATAGGTTGCTGCCTGTTTCTTTACGATGTCAATTCACCTGCTGCATACATCCTGCGTAATTCTTTTTTATCAAATTTACCCACACTTGTTTTTGGTATTTGTGGTACTGCAATAAAATGATCGGGTACCTGGTAATGAGCAAAATCTTTTAACAGAAGTTCCCTGAAGCTTTGTGCTTGCATGTCGGCATCTTTTCTAAGTACAACGCAGGCCAGCGGACGTTCCTGCCACCGTTCGTCTGGTATGGCAATAACACAGGCTTCACTTACCGCCGTATGCGCCATCAGTGCAACTTCCAGCGCTACACTCGAAATCCATTCGCCCCCGCTTTTAATTAAATCTTTGGTGCGGTCGGTTATCTGCAAATATCTATTACTATCCATCGTGGCAACATCACCTGTTTTAAACCAGCCATCAGCCGAAAAATAGGGGCTGTTATCTTCCACTTTATAATAGCCGTCAATTACCCATGCCCCACGTACCTGTAGTTCTCCTGCTGTTACTCCATCCTTAGGTGCAACACTGCCATCTTCCAAAATAATACGTACTTCTGCCCCCGGTAATTCAATCCCTTGCTTTGCCAGTATTTTATATTGCTCTTCTTTTGATAAGGAATCGTGTATTGGCTGCAGCCGGCTTGCAGTTACCAGTGGCGAAGTCTCCGTCATGCCCCAGGCGTGAATGCCTGAAATGCTAAAATCTTTGTCGAATGCTTTTATAAGACTTATGGGCAATGCCGAACCTCCCACCATATATTTTTTAAGGGTGATTGGTTGTAAAGAAGGATTGTTTTTTAGTACTTCGTAGATGCCCATCCAGATGGTGGGTACGCCGGTAGCAAGTGTAACTTTTTCCTGCTGCATCAACTCAATTAAAGTAGCCGGCTGCAAATGACAGGAAGGTAAAATCATATCGGCACCAGCCATTACACATACAAAAGGAAAACCCCACCCCAGCACATGAAACTGTGGCACCACCAGCAATACTTTATCCCACATACCAATATTGGCAGCATTGGGTGTTATTAAAACCTGTGCATGTAAATAAACGGACCGGTGACTATACACAACAGCTTTGGGTGCCCCTGTTGTGCCGCTGGTATAGCAAATAGCACAGGCGTCATTTTCATCCATTTCCATCCACTCAAAATCATCAGCAGCATTTTGGAGCAGTGTTTCATACTGTATGGTATTGGGTAATGTGGTAACAAAACCAGCAGGCGCATTCAACAATATAAACCATTTAACCAATGGTGTAAGTGCAGCTATTTTTTCAAAAAAAGGAACTAGTGTAGCGTCAATAAAAATCACTTTATCTTCCGAATGATTTACAATATATTCTACCTGATCGGCGGAAAGCCGGATGTTGAGCGGATGACAAACAGCGCCTGCACCGGGAATGGCGTAGTACAATTCTATGTGCTGGTAATGATTCCAGGCAAAGCTGGCTACTTTATCTCCCGGCTGTATATTTAATTGATGCACCAATGCATGCGCCAGTTTTTTTGAGCGAAGGTACATATCATGAAAACTGTACTGGTGGCGGCTGCCATCGGGAAGCCTTGTAATAATTTCCTTGTGTGGAAATACCCGGTTACCAAATTCAATAATGGCATTGGTTGTAAGCGGGTAGTGCATCATTTGTCCTTTCATAACAGCATATTTAGGTTTTATAAAAACGCTTATACATATTTTAGAATAATCCATAGCAGTATAAATTCAACCAATAGCTGCCTACAAAACTGCTAATACAATTAAAGAACAATTAATTTTAGACCGCAAAAGCTTAACCAGATAATAGACTCCATTTACTTCTTTGTCATGATGCAAAGAAGTAACAAGAAAGATCTAGGCTTCATAAAAAAGACTACAAATTTGAATGTCTGGCTAAAATGAAATTAGCTCGAACTTCAATATTTGGCCCGGCTTTAGTGCAACCTACGGGCAAAATGCAATTCCTGTCATCTGTAACAACAATTTCATTTCTTAATGCCAAACTTTCAAATTTTCTTAACGTCTTTTTTGTGAGGCCGAAAAAGAGTAGGCTGCATATGTTTGTTATCCTATAATATTAAATAACAATCAATGGATTATTTTGCAATTCCTGTACGATAATTTCGTCACCCACCTGCACAATTCCTTTGCCCTGGTGCAACAGGTTTTGTCCAAAATAAACATTGTTATTTTTTCTGCGATATAAGGCAAGTGTTTTTAATGGCTCTTTGGCAATGACACCATTATCCTGGTTGATGGTAGTAATCTGGCATCTTGAACTAAGTTTAACGCCATAGAAATTAATACCATTTATAGTAACATGTTTTAGACAGTCTTCAATAAAAGCCCGCCCGCCTGTAAATACAATATTTGGTCTAAAACGGTTCATGGGCAAAGGTTCGGTTAAACGGTCATTCAAATCGTCGAGCGATGGTTGCCCGATTAACAGGAAAGGATAGCCGTCCGATAAACTGTTAATCTCATTATTAAAAGCATAAGCTTCTTCCACTTTTCGATTGCTGGTATCCGGCATAAATACTAACCTGCAGGGAATGGAAAGCATACTGGAAAACCACTGATTTGCCTTATCACTTACAAACTGAACCAGGCAGGTATCATTCCATATTTGTGCCATCGCCGTTGCATTTGTCGCCGGCACAAAAGGTATGCTGATGGCATCGCCTGTTATTTTATGTTGCACACTTAAGCCATCTGCCGCTATCGATACCTGTAGCAATGCCATTTCAGGAAATGCCCTTTGTGTAATAAAATTATGCTGCTCATCTACCAGCATCCATCTTCTGTCGTATTGAAAACCTCTATCGGTAACCGTTGCTGAAGACAAGGCAGTACCGCCCAACGATTTGATAGGATAAATAAATAATTCACTGACTGTAAGCATAACTTAAAGATAATAATTCGAATGACATCTATTAGTTGATATTTAAACGTCCTATGATTGTGTATTAGATTGGCACGTTAAAAAAAGTAGTTGAGGTGCAATAGCTAAGTGAACAAGTTACCGTCAACTGTTGAGGTAACAGTACAGCAGGCTACAGGCTTTATTCAAATTAAAAATCTTGATACAATTAAATTTGAAGTAACGGATATTGCTAAAATAATTAAAGCAATAGTTGTTGAATTGTTAACAGCCTTCCACTGGTACTGCTGTAATAACAGTATTGACTATTTTTAACGCTCAAATGATAAAGGATAAATAAAACTATGAAAACCCTGGCACTCCTATTATGCTGCTTTATAGCAATATCTTCTACTCCCTGGCAACCTGATTTTGAAAAAGCAAACCAACTTGCAAAAGAAAAACATCAACTGATTTTATTGAATTTCTCCGGCTCTGATTGGTGCGGCCCCTGTATGCGAATGCGAAAAGAGATTTTTGAAAGTGATGCATTTGTAAAAATGGCCGATACAACACTTGTATTGTTGAATGCAGATTTTCCAAGAACCAAGAAGAACCAGTTAAGTCAAGACAAGATAAAACAGAATGAGCAATTGGCCGACAAGTACAACAGTGAAGGCAAATTTCCATATACAGTGTTGATAGATTCCAAAGGCAAAGTAATAAATTCATGGGATGGCCTGCCGGATGAAAATGCCGAACAATTTTCAAAGCGGGTAAAGAGTATTTGTGATGCAAATAAGTAATGCAGGTATACTTACTGAATACAAAAGAACAACCCGGTTAATGGGTAATTCTTTTGAAATTACTGTTGTGGCTGATGAGGAAGCCTGGGCGCAGGATAAAATTGATATGGCCGCTGCAGAAATAAAAAGGATAGAAAAACTGTTCACCACTTTTGATGAAAACAGCCAGACTAACCAGGTTAACAGCCAGGCAGGCATCAGGGCTGTTAAGGTAGATATAGAAGTATTTGAGCTAATCCAACGTTCACTCAGCATTTCAGCCATTACAGATGGCGCTTTCGATATTACCTATGGATCGGTTGATAAACGCCTTTGGAATTTCGACCAGACAATGGATTCATTGCCCGATGAAACTACGGCGACACAAATGGTAAGGTTAATCAATTATCGCAATGTTATATTGAATGAAAATGATTGCAGCGTAATGCTCAAAGAAAAAGGCATGCGCATTGGCTTTGGTGGTATTGGAAAAGGCTATGCGGCTGAAATGGCAAAGGCATTGCTAAAGAAAGAGGGCGTTGAAAGTGGTATCGTAAATGCTTCTGGCGACCTCACCGTATGGGGTTATCAACCCAATAATAAACCTTGGACAATTGGTATTGCCAATCCAGATAATGCTCACCTACCCTTCTCTTACATGAACCTTACAGACATGGCAGTGGCTACATCCGGTAATTATGAAAAGTATATAGGGCTTGCTCAACAACTCGGCCAGGCCAATATTTTAAAAAAGCTTGTTTCTTTTTTATAGAGGATAAATTTTATCCATCCAAAAAGTACAGCATATTTATCCAATATTAGAGACACAAGTGCCTGCCTCGAAATCTTTACGAGGTTTACCACTAAAGCTATTGAAGCAATCCACGATTCGCTGGTTTGTTTAAGTTTGGCGTTGATGTTGTCCAGTCCATAAGTAATTTTTGCTTGTTCAAACTTACCTTCTATCGGGTTGCGCTCGCCAGGACTTAGGTGCACTGCCACTGCCTTTGACGATGGCCGTCCTAAGGGTTTGGCAATTAGTTTTATTCCCTTTTCTTTAAGTTGTTTTTTGTTATCACGGGTGCAATATATCTGATCTGCCAGCACCACGGCTGGATAAAAGCCAAAGCGGCCTTTATACTTTTCTACGGTGTGGGCAAGGTAGTACCGCCCAATGATTTGACTGGATAAATAAATAATTCACTTACTTGAAGCATAGATTAAAGACAATAATTCGAATGACATTAGTAATTGATATTTTGGCAGAGATCAGAAGGATTAATGCTTAGTGCTTTTTGATAGTTATTTTTAACAGTAGTTTTATTACCGGGGTTAAAGTAATAGTTGCCCCAGCGGCTAGAAGATTAGGAAATATTTATTACGACAGTTTTTAAAATGGCTTTTACTGGCTCCTTATCTTTTTTAATAAAATACATTTGTTTTGTAAACCCTGCAGAATAATCTTGCTACCAAAATTTAAAAAATCTTCTATATAATTTCTATTATTATTTGCGATGGTTTCTGTTTTTCCTTACCTTGTAGTCAAATTGACTAGTAGATTGATCTTCCTTAATTATCCAATAAAGGAAAATGATGCCATAGAACAAAAGTTAAGCTGTAAAAAAATTATTTCAACGATTACATCATCACTGTAAACTTACTTATAAGGTATCTATTTTTTTTTATAGTTAATAAGCAAGTAGTTTGGGGAGGGTTACCGTTGAAACAACTACAGGACCATCCTGTTCACCGGATATTTTCACATTTGTGATGTTTTGCTTTACTAGAAACCTTTTTATTTAACCGCCCTCATTTTTACTACGACTAATTGCAGCAAGGTTCATAAATGAATCAGGTAACAATTTTCCAACACTTAAAATAATAATATTATGACATTTAAGAAGAAATTATGCCTCGGTATAATCAACTTTTGTGTATTGATGACGGGCTGTACAGGGAGTAAAAAAAGCGCAGCCGATTCCTCCTCATTAAAAGATTTGTATAAAAGTGATTTCCTTATTGGAACAGCAATGAATGTAGAACAAATTGAAGAAAAGGAGCCAAAGGCTGCAGCACTGATACCTGCAGAATTTAACGCTATTACTGCTGAAAATATAATGAAATGTGAAGTAATTCATCCTGGCTGGGACCGTTATAACTTTGATCTGGCTGATAAGTTTGTTGCATATGGTAAACGTAAAAATATGTTCATAATTGGACATAATTTAATATGGCACAGCCAACTGGCTCCATTTGTAAGTGAAATACAAAGTAGCGACTCATTCATGTTGTTTATGACTAACCACATTAACGCTGTAGCGGGAAGATATGCTGGCAAAGTAAACGGATGGGATGTGGTAAATGAAGCATTGAATGAAGATGGCAGCATGCGTAATTCAATCTTCCTGGAAAAACTGGGTGAGGATTATGTAACCAAAGCTTTTGAACTAGCTGCAAAAGCAGCTCCTAACACTGAGCTTTATTACAACGATTATAATATTGAGCAGCCGCAAAAACGGGCAGGGGCAATTAGACTAATTAAAAAAATACAAGCTGCCGGGGTTAGAATAGATGGTGTAGGCATCCAGGGGCACTGGAGTATCAACAAATTACCTCTTGAAGATTTGGAAAAAAGTATCAAGGAATTTGCTAAGCTGGGATTGAAAGTGATGATTACTGAATTAGATGTTACCGTATTACCCAATCCATGGGATTTAAAAGGTGCAGATGTGAATCAAAATTTTGAAGGCGACTCTGCAATGAATCCTTATCCTTCCAACATATCTGACTCTGCAGATACTAAACTTGCACTGTATTATGAAAGCCTGTTCAAACTCTTTTTAAAATATACTGACAACATCAGCAGGGTTACATTTTGGGGAGTGAATGATGGCCAATCATGGCTTAATAACTGGCCAATAAAAAACAGGACCAATTATCCTTTGTTGTTTGATAAAAATTTCAATAAAAAATCAGCCTATGAAAAAGTAGCCGCTTTAAAATAAAAAAATTAATTGCACCAACACAGCTATTACTATTCAAAAAAACAGGAATACAAACTCTGACGCTGGAAAAATTATCTTCAAAATAATATTATGAGTATACCATCTCAAAAATTATCAGTCATCGAAAAAATCGGGTATAGTTTGGGCGACCTTGCTGCCAACCTTATCTTTCAAACCTTAATGACATTCCTTGCTTTTTTTTACACGGATGTTTATAAAATTCCTGCAGGTACAGCAAGCATTATTATCTTAATTGGCGGCGTTTTCGGAGCATTTTTTAATATCATTATGGGTCTTATTGCCGACCGTACCAATACAAAATGGGGTAAATTCAGGCCATGGATATTGTGGACATCAGTACCATTTGGTGTAATAGCACTGCTGGCTTTTTCAACACCTGATTTTGGAGCCACCGGAAAAATTGCCTATGCATTAATCACTTACTTTTTACTGGTAATAATTTATTCAGCCAATAACTTACCTTATTCTGCATTGAGCGGGGTAATTACCGGCGACATGAAACAAAGAAACAGTTTATCTTCCTACCGGTTCGTAGCTGTTATGATCGCACAATTTATCATACAATCTTTGCTGCTGCCGCTGGTGCTTATACTTGGCAATGGTGATAAAGCTGCAGGGTTTAAAAATACAATGACGGTTTTCGCCATTATTGGAGTCGTCTTTTTTATCATCACCTTTCTCACCACTAAAGAAAGAATTGTACCGGAGAAGGACCAACGATCGTCTGTAAAGCAGGACCTTACCGACCTTTCAAAAAACAAGCCATGGCTCATTGTTCTTTTTCTTACCATCCTGGTGTTTATTACGCTGGCATTAAAAGGAGGCATGTATATCTATTATTTTAAATACTACCTCAGTGAGAATCAACTGGCATCCTTTCTTGAAAATATTGGCTTTAACCGTTTTATCACAGGCCTTAATGCTCTGCTCACCAACATAGGTCTTACTGAATTTCAATGGCCGAAAGATGCACCAACATCAGCATTCAGCTTATTCAATGCAGGTGGAATTATTTTTATGATAGTTGGTATCATGTTTTCAAAGCCGCTTGCAGACAGGTTTGGCAAACGGGATATCTTCAGGATATTTCTTTTCTTATCTGCTTTATGTTTGCTGATGTTTAATTTTTATTCTCAAACGGCAATAAGCATGGTATTTATTACACAGATTCTCCACGGCTTTTTTTACGGTGTAACTATACCGCTGCTTTGGGCAATGATTGCCGATGTGGCCGATTACAGCGAATGGAAAAACAACCGGAGAGCAACCGCTATCATATTTTCTGCAATGATTTTTGGTTTAAAAATTGGATTAAGTGTTGGAGGCGCAATAGGGGCTGGTTTACTGGCTAAATACGGATACGTAGCAGAAGCAACCCAACAAACAGATGGGACAATTTTCGGGATCAGGATGTCGGTGAGTATTTACCCCGGTTTAGTTTTTATTGCAGGTGCCGCATTGCTTTTCTGGTATAAAATTGATAAAAAAATGGAACTGACAATTGAAAGTTTCCTGAAAGAAAAAAGAGATAAAATTAATAATCCTCAATAAAATATTTTTGTGTTATGCCCGAAGTAAATATTGACCAAATTGATGTGGATGATTTAAACAAGAGAGCCATTTCGCCTCCCTTAATTAAACACATTTATACTGCGGATCCTTCTGCTCATGTGTTTAATGGTAAAATCTATATCTACGCATCACATGATATAGACGCAGGGATTCCATTTACTGATCTTGGTGACCATTTTGGTATGGAAGACTATCATGTTATTTCCATGGATGGCCCCGCAGAACGAGCTGTTGATAATGGCATAGCACTCCACCTAAAACATGTACTCTGGGCAGAAAAGCAATTATGGGCACCCGATGCAGCCTGTAAAGACGGAAAGTATTATTTGTTTTTTCCTGCAAAAAAGCCCGACAATATATTTCAAATTGGCGTTGCCGTCAGCGACTCACCCGTTGGGCCATTTATGCCCGAACCTGAACCAATCAGGGGAAGTTATTCAATAGACCCTGCAGTTTTTTGTGATGATGACGGCAGTTACTATTTGTATTTCGGGGGTATCTGGGGCGGCCAGTTACAATCATACAGGAATAACGAATACAGTGCAAACAATAATGAGCCACTTGCTCATGAACCTGCATTGGGCCCAAGAATTGCATTGCTTACAAATGATATGAAACAATTTGCAGAAACAGTACAAGAGATCATCATTGTGGATGAAATGGGGCAACCACTTTTAGCAGGAGATACTGAAAGAAGGTATTTTGAAGCACCCTGGGTTCACAAATACAATGGTAAATATTACTTCTCATACTCTACCGGGGATACGCATTTTATCTGCTATGCTACAGGCGACAGCCCCTACGGACCTTTTATTTACCAGGGGAAGATTCTGAATCCAGTGTTTGGCTGGACAACACATCACTCCATCTGTGAATTTGCAGACAAATGGCATCTCTTTTACCATGACTCCAGTTTATCCGGCGGCGTTACTCATCTGCGGTCGATAAAGATTACTGAAATTACTTATGATGCTGTTGGCAACATCCAATTGATTGAACCATACAGGAAAACCCAATAGAATTTTGGAAGATTATTGCAAAATATTAAAATGTCTTGCAAAAAGAACTAACATCAACTAATACCTATTTTTCTATACCTAAACGGTTGGAATGAACATTATTGAATCATTAAGAAAATGTAGTTCGATAATAAATATTTTTTAACAACATTGGAGTTAAAATTAAAACCGTATACTGAATTTAGGTTTTACATTTTACAAGCTGAAAATAGCAGCGGGAATGTTGTTAAGAACGACTTGAAAATCATTTAAACTGGAGTTAATTAAAAGGGATTTATTATTCTTCGGATGGCTTTTTTTTGCTGTTAACTATGCCTTATTTAAATACCAAAAGAAAAACCCTTTTCTATTAAGTGGTCATATACTTTCTTATCAAATTTATATAACTGCGCAGCCCTGTGGGAAACATCCTTTTGTTTTTCATGGGAGGGTACAAGCAAATTCATTTTATTTAGCTTTCTTCTAAAATTGGGCTTATCCAGTTTCTTTTCAAGGATCGCTTCGTATAATTCTTGTAATTGCAGCAGGGTAAATTTTTTGGGCAACAGGTTAAAGCCAATGGGTTCGTGCTGAACCCTATGCTGCAGATGAGTGAAACATTTTTTTAAAATTTTATTGTGATCAAAACACATTCTGGGAACACTGTTTATATCAAACCAAACTACGTCAGACACAGTGGGTCCTGCATGTAACTCAAATTTCTCAATATTTACCAAAGCATAGTAACCGACCGTAATAACTCTTTTTGTCAAAAAACGATCTACTTCACCAAAAACATAAAACTGCTCCAGGTAAATATTTTTAACTGCAGTTTGTGCTGTCAATATCCTGTAAGCTGCTTTATCAAGACTTTCATTATATTGTATCCATCCGCCAGGCAATGCCCAATGGCCTTTGGCAATACCCTCGCCATGCTTTACTAATAAAACAGAGAGTGCTGAATTTTTGAATCCAAAAATTACACAGTCGATAGACAATGTATCAATAATTTCATCTGAAAATTTCACAATAATTTTTTTAAATACTTACAAGCCTGATCTGTAGCAAATTAGGGTTTTTTTACACGCATTTGTTAATCGGACTCAACAATTTTAAATTTAAAATTTCTTTTTTTATTTCAACTACAGTTAATGCAATTTAAATAAATCACCGCATGCTCATCTTTCAAATTTATCTAACTGATATAACATGTTAAATATTGTGTAAAAATAAATTTTGGAAGAATTGAAAATTAAAATAACTTGTTGTCCAAATTACTATAAGGATAAAGTTACTATAGTAATGAGATTGCCAAATTAATTTTATTAACGATTGCTTGTGATGTATTTTTTAAAAATACTTTAAGTAGAAACATCCTGTGTCTATAATATTTTTTAAACAAATAGCTTCTTAGCCAAATTCATGTTCAGTGTTAACGCAACAAAAAATAATTAATTTTTACAAGACATTTTGATGGTCAGTGCATTGTTTATTTATCATCAAAAGTGCTGGTATTGCTTGTGGATGTAAACTATTTTTAAAAAACTAACTAAGGATTTTACCCGTGTGTATTATCGCCTTTATCAGATAAAATGATTGGTAAAGGTATTTGGTTACTATGAATGAAATACTTTGATGATAATTTAATTATACAAAAAACCTCCACGACAAAACCCTGGTTTCGAAAGTAAAAATTTGTTGAGGTTTTTTGATAAGAACCATAAAGCGAGTGTTTTATAGAGATGTTAAATTTTGATTAATTGATATATTAAATTATTCCCTATGCGACCATTTGTTGAAAAATTAAACCTTGCTGAGAAAAATTCCTTTTATGCCAGGACACATAATACACCCGATTTTGAAGTAACCTGGCACCAGCACGAAGAGATGGAACTTATTTTATTTAAAGAAGGCAGCGGAACCTCATTTATTGGGAACTATGTTGGTGAATTTCACAAAGGCGACATCTTTTTTTTAGGACCAGACTTACCGCACACTTTTCAAAAAACAAATAAAGATTTGTTTGTCAGTGCTGTGGTTATTCAGTTTCAGGAAAATTTTTGGGGAACAAGTTTTACTTCACTGCCCGAATGTAAGTCGATTAAAGAATTATTTGAGGCTTCCTCACATGGTTTAAAAATTACCGGTTCAGTAAAATTGTTACTGTATGATATAATCAGCCGGCTCGAAAATCTCTCGGGCCTACCCAGGATAATCTGTCTGGCTGAATGCCTGCACCTTATAGAAGAAAACAAGGAATATAAAATTCTCTCTTTCCAAGAAACAAAAGAGTTTAATGCCCATAATAAAGAAAGGATTGACAACATTTATCAATATACTGTTGAACATTATTATGAACCGATTACACTGGAAAAAGTGGCCAGTATTGCCTCTATGAGTGTTCCGGCATTTTGTAATTATTTTAAAAAAACTACCAGGAAAACCTATATCGAGTTTTTAAACGATGTAAGAATTGATAATGCTTGCAAACTATTAGTAAACACCGAAAAATGTATCACAGATATCTGCTACAACAGTGGCTTTAACACACTGGCAAATTTTAACCGGCAGTTTCATAAGGTAAAACAGATAACTCCGTCCCACTACAGAAAATTGTTTCGAAATAATTTAGTAATTATTTAAATTATTTTCATTGAAAGGGACTATCCTTATTAATAAAAGAAGGGCCTGCTATTTCAATAGTTGATTGATGATCAACGCACCAATTTTTTTACCACAATCAGCTCCTCTGGTTAAACTTTGCCTGTAGTGAATACCCCCATACAGCCTGCTGACAGAGCATTCTTCAGAAGCTTGGAGAAATGATTGGAAATGACGTTGCATGTTGATGTACCGCATATCACTGGTATCCTGAAAAGTAAAATGATCACCATACATTTTAGTAAGTACCGTTGCCGCACTGCCAGTAATTGTACTGTGCCCGCTGGTATATTCCGGAAACGGCGGTGTTTGTAAACACGGTTCCCATTTAGGATCTATCCATTGGTTAATAATGGTGATTGGCCTTACATAGGAATACCGGTACTTGGTATCAAACACACAAATAAAGCCCTCAAATAAAGCGACCGCAGTTAATGCATAAGTTCTTGCAGCTTTTACTGCACTGGCTTTTGTTTGCCTGCATGCAATTGTGGCAATACCCATCCAATGACCGCCGGGCGTTTGCTTTTTGGTGGCCATCATCATGTGCCCTGTATGCTCCATTACAAATGGATTATCATCCCAAAAATGAGCGATATCTTTTTGTTCCTGCGTAAGGTTTATACCAATGTCATACACTTCCCTGTTCATTTTGTAAAACTCGCTTTCTTTATTTTTATTAAATGGCGGGGGTGGGCCAGGATCGAACTGGTTGGCACTATCCATTACCAACGATTTGATTTGACCCCAGTATGGCTCCACACCATCTAAATAATCGGGAGCTGTTGGTTGCCATTTACAATCCTCTTTACTGCCATAATATTTTTCCAACGCCCTTGTTTTTTTATAATTATCTGATGACATCCTTTCCAATATTTTTTTTGCTATTGTATCGCCAAAATTGATAGAATTACTATATTCCTGATCGCTTAACGCACCTTTAAATAAGGCATAAGCGGCCGTTTCATATTTTAGAAGGGTATCTTTTGAAAAAGTAAGATTA
This sequence comes from Chitinophagaceae bacterium, assembly GCA_025360525.1. Classification (GTDB taxonomy): domain Bacteria; phylum Bacteroidota; class Bacteroidia; order Chitinophagales; family Chitinophagaceae; genus Ferruginibacter. The sequence continues at coordinate 70,271 of JANYCA010000137.1, forward strand.
GCAGCTACACTATAAAAAGCTTTGGAAGCAGCTAGTGTAAAATTGTATTTTTTGTTCTTGTCAGGTTCCGGCATTTTAGGAAACCCTTTCAGCTTTAAAATCAAAGAAGCTTCCGCCGTATCTGCATGGCGAATGGCTTCGTGAGCTGCTAATGAGGTATAAGCATATATTCTGGAAGCTGCCGGGGGAGAGAATATATCATAGACAATTAAATCAGTTAAGTTTCTTTGGTTATTGTGCAATATATCTGCAGCATTGGGAAGTTGCAGTTTCTCCTGGTTCTTACAACCTCCCAATACAATGATTAACATTATAATATTTAGGGCATAATTTTTCATAAATCTTAATTTTTTACGGTTCGGATATTTTAAAAAACATAATCCGTTTTTGCCAATTTTTCCCCTTCGTTTTCCGAATGATTACATGAAACAGCAATACCTGAAATGAGGATAACAAATGAAGCAACTATAGTATATAAATTTTTCATCGGCTATAAATTAATATTCCTTTTATTGCCGGTATTATCTGTTACAATTGCAGACTTAACATCAGGTCCTGCTATGATATATCTTCCCGACTGGGAGAAAAATGAATGGCCGAAATACAATTCTTCTTTGCGTACCTTACCGTTGATATATGTATAAAGCACACTCCTGTCATTGGGAAGTAAGCCGATTATTTTCCTTGCTGCAGTATTTTTAAAAATTAACAAAGGGCCCTGGTTTTGACCTGCCAATAACAAAAGATTATTATTTGCCGATTTTATATAAGCCAAACTTTTACCATCGCCAGGAATGTAAACACCAGATTGTTGAGGTTGTACGGCTGTAAAATTTCCTTTGCCGTCACCTTTTAAAATCAGTCCGCTAAAAGCATCATAGCGGCCTGTTGCAATTTCAGTCCCATAATCATTTCCATTAATGATAATATCAAGATTTGAATCGCCGTTTACATCATCTGCTATCATTCCAAATATGGAAGATAGTTGGGCTTCCACCGGCAGCGGTTGCATTTCAAAATGCCCACCACCATTATTTTTAATATAGCAACTGGAAAAATTATTTGCCTGTAGTTTTAAAGAGTGGCTTATTTCTTCTTTGGTTAATACCTCTGCCACAGATGCAGTTGCATATTGTTTGTAGTTAGTAAATCTACCCTTAAAAGCAATCATTTGCTTCACCATATCATCACGGCCAAATGCTGGAAATTCTTTTGGATTTCCATTTACATCAGGAAGAAACAAAGTGGGTATTGCATCATATCCACCATCGTTATTGTAATCAAAAGCATAAATAGCCGCCGGAAAAACAGGGCTTGTTTTGTAAAAAGAATTTAATCCTACATTACCAGCTACATAATCTATATCACCATCATTGTCAAAATCACCTGCAACCAGGCTGTTCCACCAGCCAGTTGCTTTTTGCAAACCAGTTGACGAATTAATATTTTCAAATTTTCCATTATTGTTTTTAAAAAAGCTCACAGGCATCCACTCTCCTACAATGATAATGTCGGTCCAGCCATCGTTGTCAAAATCTGTCCAAAGCATGTCACAGGTAAGTCCTACACCTGATAGGGCAGGTGCAATTTCTTTTGTAACATCTGTAAATATTGCCTTACCCATTTTACTATCATTTCGTAAGATGAAAGAATTAACAGCTTTAGGATATTGCCCAGGCATTACTCTCCCACCAATAAATAAATCAAGATCACCATCTTTGTCATAATCACAGGCCTTTACGCAACTTTTACTGATCACCGAACGGGGAATAGCCAGTGTATCCAACCTGAAATTTCCTCTTCCATCATTTATGTACAACCGGTCTCTGTAATTTTCTGAACCTGCCGGGCTTTCCAATCCACCACCGGCTACATACAGGTCCAGATCATTATCGGCATCAGCATCAAATAACAAAACGCCTGCATCATCCACTTTTTTATTATTCATATTAGCCGCTGGTACTAATTTTCTTTCATCAAACCTGCCATCCCTTTTTTGTATAAAAAAACTTCCCGAATTACCGTAAGATCCGCTGATAAAAAAATCATCCAGGCCGTCACCATTTATATCGCCAGTTGCTATAGCAGGGCCATACTGGCTAAACTTATGAGGTAACAGTTTTTGAATATTAAAATCAATGTAATCTTTTTCAGAGTGTATGTATTTAATACCCGTTTCAGTAGTTACATCATTGAATAAAAGTGGATTAATATCGCTTTTATTTTTTTTAGACGGAAGATCTTTTTGCCTTGTAATAGTAATTACCTGGTTGGTTTTAATATTGTTTAACACCTGTTCTTTGCCATCGGGCCAGGTTACCTTAATTTCATTTACAATGCTGTCGGCACCAATACCAAAATGAATAAATGGTTCCATCGTTGACAGGTATCCACGATAAGGGGTTTGTTCATGCACCTGTTGTTTATCTCCATATTGAATGTGTACAAACGATCCCAAAGCTGCCGCATTACCCGGATCACCTTTTAGTAAAATCCGCAGGTAATTATTGTTACCATCTTTTTGCTCATTCACATTATTCATAAATACGGATGCAGAATCATTAATATTATTTACGACATAATCAAGGTCGCCATCATTATCCAGGTCCGCATACGCTGCGCCATTTGAAAATGATGGCGTGGTAATTCCCCAATCAGCAGACACATTGGAAAAAGTAAGATCACCATTATTGCGAAAGGCATAGTTTTTTAATTTGACAGCAGGTATCTCATTTAGCAATAAATTTTTGGGTGCATAGTTTTTGGTATTGCTCCGGTAGGCAATAAAATCATGATCGGTAACATCTCTCGGAAATCCATTGGTAATAATAATATCCCGGTAGCCGTCATTGTCAAAATCAGCCACCAACGGAGCCCAGCTCCAATCAGTACCAGCAATGTTCGCATAATAAGCAATGTCTGCAAAAATGGGGTGTTGTAAAGAGTCGGCCCCCGGCCTGTTTCCAAGATTCAATTGTAATGTATTTCTTACATACTGGTACTCGTAATTAAATTCTTTGGTATTGAGATAAGAAGAATAGTTATTAGGATTCAGCATCATTTTTTTCCGGTAATTATCTTCAGGCAACATGTCCAAAGCAATCACGTCCTGCAATCCATCATTATTGATATCTGCAATATCATTGCCCATCGCCGAAAAACTGGTATGCTTAAAATAGTCTGCCGCTTTATTGGTGAAGGTTCCGTTTTGATTATTAATGTATAATAAATCATTAGAGATATAATCATTTGTCACATAGATATCCGGCCACCCGTCACGATTAATATCGGCAACATGTACTCCTAATCCAAACCCTTCAATTAAAATGCCTGCCTGCTTGGACACATCTGTAAATACCGGATGATGCAGTGAATCACTCCAGTCGTTACGGTATAAGCGGTCTGTACCGGGTGCTGATCCATCTATAATTTTGTAATGATATTTATTGGGAAACCTATCCTCATCAATTTTATCAACCAGTACAAACATATCAAGATCCCCATCCCGGTCATAATCAAAAAATACCGCATTGGTTGAATAGGTTGTATCTGCAATGCCATATTCAGCCGCCATTTCTTTAAATACAGGAATACCGTTTTTATCAACACCTTTATTAATGTATAAAAGATTTTTTCTGTCAGCCGGATTAGTTTTAAGCGTGGCACAAACATACATGTCCGGCAGACCATCTGTGTTAATATCAACCACAGCCACACCAGAGCACCATCTCCCACTTCCATTTACGGCGCTGGCCTCTGTGATATCCTCAAACTTCATTTCACCTTTATTGAGATAAAGTTTATTACTCACCATATTGCCGGTAAAATATACATCTTGTAACCCGTCATTATTAAAATCGCCGATGGCCACGCCACCGCCATTATACACGTATTCATTATCGAGGATATTAATGGAATCGTTCTCTGTTATTCTGTTGGAAAAATTGATACCGGTTTTAGCAGGAGACAATTGTGTAAATAAGGTTTTTTTATTTTTACAGGAACTCAATAACGTCATTATCACGATGGAAATGGCAATGCTGATTTTTAAAAACCAAATTGAAAAGCTTTTTTTATTAAAGCTATTTTGAGATAGTCGGTTATTCATATTAATCAGTATCGTCATGATCGCTTTATACATTTCAAAATTATCCACATAAAAATTTATTCTACCGCTGCTTTTAAAGTGATCAATAGCTGAGCAGGTTCAGTATTACAGGTAAGTTCCAGCGTTTTGTTCTGAGGGCCTTTCCGTCCATTTGTGTTGAAGTATGTCGTAATATCAACTTCCTTGCCGGGAGGAATCAATTCCTTTGTAACTACCGCTGCCACACAATCGCAGGAACCGGAGGTTTTATATATAATAAGCGGCTCATTTCCTGTATTGCTAATCTTAAAAATATGTGACAGTGTGTCCCCTTCTTTTACTTTCCCAAAATCAACAGAAGTTTGGTTTAAACTTGCTGTTGTAAAATAAGCTTTATCCTTCTCAATGGTAACCGGTCCGTTATAATTCCCACTGTTGTTACTTTTGGCATTAAAAAAGTTAAACTGATTATCCAGCAGGATAAGCCCCGTGCCAATAACAACACCAAAAGCAATAATTTGAAACCAGGTTTTTGCAAGCAATTTTTTCATTTGTGTACTTTTATTTATTTGAAATCAAGAAACAGGATGGCATCATTATTCCTGGCAATTAAAACATATTGTTTGTTGTTAACCGTTATTAGTGCGGCATCTCTTAACTGTCCTTTTAATTGCAGACCTGATTGAAGTGATGGCATCCACTTAAAACTACCTTTACCATCACCCTGCAACAGGCTGCTGGCATTGGCATCGAGTCTTCCAATGTCTGGTTTTAGATCAAACAAATTGCCCCCGGTTAAAATATCCAAGTTGCCATCTTTGTCAAAGTCATTTAATATAACAGTGAATACCGGAGAAGCCTGGCACATTGCCGGCAATGCCAATAATTTAAAATTATTATTCCCTTCGTTTACCAACACAGAAGAAGACAAAGTTTGTATTGAAAGCCTGAAGGATTTACTTAACAAATCATTTCCAATAATGTCATTAATTGATTTACCTGCATAATCTTTATACTGTAAAATTTTCTTTTTGAGATAAGGTAATTGAGAGGTGATATCTTCTTTGGAATTGTACAAGTGACTTCTACTATCAGGCCAATAGTAAGTAATGAGAGATTCGATACTTTCATTTTTATCAAAGTCATTTACATACATTTCCATGGGTTTTTCCACGGATGCTTTAAACCTTGAGTTTTGACCCCAGTTACCCAGGACAAAATCGATATCGCCGTCTTTGTCAATATCTGCAGCACTAATACAATTCCATAACCCTGCACTATTGGGAATACTTTTTGCAGAAGTAATAATCCCCTTGTTATTGATAAAATAAGTCACCGCCATCCAATCTCCCACTAGCATTAAATCAGGATAAGTATCCTTGTTTATATCCGTCCAAACAGCATCTGTCACCATACCTGGTGATTTTAATATTTCAGGTGTTTCATCTTTTAACTGGCCTTTAATATTATGCAGCAAAAAACTCCTGCCGGGCAAACCATATTTACCTGTAATGGCTCTTCCGCCAATAAATACATCCGGGTAACCATCTTTATCGTAGTCTGCAATTTTTACACAGGATGCATTGGTAGCAACATCAGGCATGCGGCCTTTTGTAAACTTTCCATTACCATCATTAATGTATAACCGGGCAGATAAAAGTGAACTACCCTGGTCATATTGGTAGCCGCCGCAAACAACCAATAAATCCTGGTCACCATCCTTATCAACATCAAAGAAAACAGCGCCTGCATCTTCCATATCTTTATCCGCATTAAATACAGGCTGGACAGTTTTGATAAAACCCTTTTTTGTTTGAATCAATAATTTAGCCGTATCCCCCGCTGCAGCACCAACAAAGATATCCTGTAGTCCATCTTTATTTACATCTGCAATCGCCAGTTTTGGCCCCTGTGTAGATAACATATAAGGTATCAGTCTCTCACCATCAAAATCAGAATATCTGTTCTCTTTATGAACCACAGCATTGGTAAGTAATGTGGCAGTCTTATCAGTAAATAAAGCAGGAGATACTTTGCCTGGTATAAATTTTCTATCAGCATTTTTCTGGTCCAGCCTTATTTCTTTATCTGCCGGAACATTGTACATCACTTGCCTCGTAAGATCTGGCCAGATTACTTCCAAAGAATCTATTTTGTTATTTTTACCCAAGCCAAATATTAATTTATTATCTACACAACTTTGAAAACTTCTTACAGGGATATTTTGCAATACCTGTTTTTCATTATTGGAGTATAGGTTTACCCAGGCACCGGTTCCAAAAGGATTGAGGCCTTTGCCTGTAAAGCCGATTTTCAAAAAATGATTTCCGGCTTTCTTATCAGCTTCATTCCGGTAAACAAAACATGGCGCATTTATATTATTTACTACCAAATCCATGTCACCATCATTATCAAGATCAGCATACGCCACGCCATTACTGAATGATGGCTCGCCAAGCCCCAGCTCATAAGCTTTATTCAGGAAAGTAAAATTGCGCTGGTTTACGTAAGCATAATTAGGCAATTTAAAAGACGGGATGTAAGCGAGGAAATTTCTAAAATCAAATTTCCCATTTTTAGTTACTATACTTTCCACATTTTTTTTATCTGCCAAAAACTCTGCAAAATCCATATCGCTGATGTCTTTGTAAACACCATTACTAATGAATACATCTTTATAACCATCATTATCAAAATCAAAACTTAAGGCACCCCAGCTCCAGTCTGTTGCTGCAATGCCCGACATAAAAGCTGTTTCAGAAAAATGGCCATCACCCTGGTTCCACTGCAACGAATTTTGGGGAAACTGGTAATGAAACGAAGCCCTGTATTTCATATTCTCCAGGTGATATTGCTCAAACCTCGTAAGTGTTTTTACCCTGGTTTCATCTTCCGGCAACATATCGGTAGTTACAATATCCATGTAGCCGTCATTGTTAAGGTCTGCCACATCTGCCCCCATACTGGAAGATGATATATGTCCCATTCTTTCAGGTAACTCATCCTTAAAAGTGCCATTTCGCTGATTTATGTATAGATAATCCTTTTCATAAAAATCATTACTCACATAAATATCCGGATACATATCGCCGTTTACATCACTTACCGAAACACCCAGCCCATAAGCAATTTTTGTTCCTGCAATACCAGTTTGTTCACTTACATCTGTAAAATGACCATTGTCATTCCGCATTAGTTTATGCCCGCCCAACGTATCACGTACTTTCCTTACCTCTTCCAGGTCAAATTTTCTTACATCCACAAAACTATTGTTCAGTATGTAACAATCAAGATCCCCATCTAAGTCGTAATCAAAAAAAGAAGCATGCGTAGTAAAGCCTATATCATTTAACCCATATGCTTTTGCTTCTTCTTTAAATTTATTATTATGCTGGTTGATGTATAATTCGTTTTCTTTATTATCTCCTTTAATATCCCCACTGTTGCAGACATAGATATCCAGCCAGCCATCACCATTTACATCTGCCATCGTTACGCCTGTGCGCCAGCCTCTTTTACTTTTGATGCCGCTGGCAGCGGTAATATCTTCAAACTTAAAACTGCCTTTATTCAGATACAGTTTACTTTCACCCTGGTTGGCGGTAAGAAAAATATCAGCAAGCCCGTCGTTGTTAATATCCCCCAGCGCAACACCTCCCCCATTATAAAAATTCCGGTATGAAAGGATATTATATTCCTGGCCGTCTGCAACGGTATTGGAAAAACCGACACCTGTTACTGATGAATCTAATTTTACAAACAAAGGGGCATCAGGCGCAACATATCCCTGGCTTTCTTTTGACTTGCAGGAGAATAACCAAACTACTGTGAGGCCAGCACATAAAATAATGATTAATCTCTTCATAGTATCAAAAAACTTTTAGTAATTATACAACCAAGGGGTAATTTACAAAATGACTATAACAATTGGACATGCAGCAATATATTTTGTTTAACCTAATACCTAAGGATTCTATTAAAGTAAAAGGACACCTGATTGGGTGCCCTTTTACAAAAACTGCTATTTTACCAAAACTAAGAAACTACTTAATATTAATATCCTACATTCTGCTTTAATTGTGCGTCGCCATTTATTTTACTCAACTCAATCTCTACACTTGGAATAGGAAAGTATTTAAGTTTTGTTACGGTTGGCTGTTCAGTTGCCCCATACAATTGAAGCCTTCTTGTTTTTTCAACAGCAAGGAAATCAACCAATGTTTGCAAATCCTTCCACCTGCGAAGGTCAAAGAAACGAAATCCTTCCATCGCCAATTCTATTCTTCTTTCCCACCTTAGCGCCCTCCTTGCATCAGCCTGATTTTCAAATGCTGAATAAGTGCCTACTTTGTATTTAGTACCATTAACTATACCTGCACCACCTATAAGCGGAGCGGAAATAGTAGCTTCTGTAGTGCCAGCACCCTGAACAAATTTTCCAGCTCTTGTTCTTACATTGTTAATATAAGTTCTGGCAAGTTCAAGATTTCCATTTGATTCTATTTCACATTCTGCTGCCATTAACAAGACATCGGAGTACCTTATAATAGGAACATCAATAGCATTGGGAGCAGTAGACCAGCCGCTGGCTGTTGACAGCGTGCCCTTCTGTGCTGCATGAAAAACGTTCTTTTTAGGCGAGAAAAAACCACAATAACCACCATCACGGATCCAATCATCTTTATGTGGTCCCCAATCAAGGTAAGGAGTTCCGGTTCTTCCTACTGTCCAGTCTAATCTAGGATCAAAATTATCAGTAGTAAAGTTTGCAAGAGAACTATTAAATGTGTTAAATAATGGCAACCCGTTAACATCTGTTCTAAATGCATTTACCAGGTTTTGAGATGGTTGATGAAAACCGCAACATTGTGTTACCGGCGCATTTCCATTAGGGAAATTTAGGCGGTCTCCCCAATTTCCATTAGCACTTTCTCCAGCCCCATCATTTACGGTAGCTTTATAAACGAAAAGCATCTCCGAATTATTTTGCTTGGAGGCATCGAAGACATCATGAAAATTATCAACCAGGGCATATTTATTACCGGATATTACAGCCTGCAATAATGGTTTGGCTTCGGCATATTTCCCAATAAACATATATGCTCTTGCCAGGTAAGCTTGTGCAGCCCCTTTTGTAGCCCTTCCCGAGGTAAATGAACTAACTTCTGCAAGTCCATCAATTGCTTCCTTAAAATCAGCCTCTATCCTGGGAAAAATATCAACATCATTCTTTTGCCTGTATTCAGTTACGGTTTCATCTATAAAAGGAACATTGACCCACATTTTGTAAGCCTCAAAATGATAATGCGCCCTCAAAAACTTTGCCTCACCGGTTAATTGCTTTTTATCAGCATCAGACAAATCTGTTGATGCATTAATTAATCTTAAGGCTACATTGGTTTTGCCTACCCCTGCATAACAGGTTTGAAATTTTGCCCTGAAGTAAGGATCATCTGGCTCAAACTGATACCTGTTCATCCGTTCAACACCCACCTGGTCATTTGGCTGAGATCCCGGATAAGCATCATCAGAAGTAACACTTCCCCATATCCAGTTACTGCCCGCAGCAGGCCACGGATTTCCTGCAGCATTATTCCAGCCATTATCACTCCAGCCATCCAATAATGCATAGGCAGCAATTACGGTTGTATTAATACCTTTTGCATTAGAAAGTGAAGATTCAGAATAAACACCTTCAGGACGCCTTTCCAAAAAACTTTTTTTACAAGAGTAGATCGCTACTCCAAGTATTAGCGCCCCCAGTAATGTCATTAATTTATTTTTCATAATCTAATTTTAATTTTTTTTTAAATAAGATAACAGATTAAAAAGTAAGATTTAATCCCACCGTCATATTTTTTGAACTTGGGTAGTTTCCGTAATCAATTCCAGAGTAAGGATCAGGAGCATTACCAGAAGTTCTGTTACCCATTTCCGGATCAAGACCTCCATATTTGGTTATGGTAAACAGATTTTGCGCCTGTACATAAAATCTTAAGTTGTCTATTTTCATTTTTTTCAACATACTGGCAGGTAATTTATAGCCAATTTGTAAAACTTTACATCTCACATAAGAACCGTCTTCTATGTAATAAGAACTTGGAGCAAAGCTGTACTTTTCATCAATAGATAACATGGGCAATTTGGCATTGGGATTGGCTGGTGACCATGATTCATAAAGCATTCGTTTTGAACGGTTGCCGTTAAAACCATTAAAATCTGTGAAATAACGGGAATAATTAAAAATCTCATTTCCTTGTGTTCCTTGTAAAAACATTGAAAAATCAATCCCTTTGTATTCCATACTCAAATTCATTCCAAATACGAGTGCAGCGTTAGGGTCGCCTAACACGCCTTTGTCTTTCTCATCAATTTTCTTGTCACCATTAATGTCTTTCCATCTAAAACTTCCCCGGGCAGCTCCGCTCTGTGTAGAGGCCGCTGCTTCAGCATCTGTTTGGAAAAATCCATCTACAGTGTATCCATAAAAAGTACTCATTGGATGTCCAATTTCATGACGAACCAATGGGCCAATCCTGGATTCTGAAATTGGTGGAAAGAATGAAGTAAGACCAAGTGATGCGGCCAGATCAGCAATTTTATTAACGTTATGAGTAAGATTTACTCCTATGCCGTAATGGAAGTCTTTATTAATTTCATCCTTCCAGTTGATCCCTAATTCAAAACCTTTGTTGGTTATTTTTCCGAGATTTTCAAAAGGGGTGCTCACATCATAAGGAAATGTACCGGGAAATTGCCGTTGAAACAAGAAGTTTTTATTCTCCCTGTTATATACATCTAAAGATATATCAAGTCTGCTGTTGAAAAACAAGGCATCTACACCAATATTTGTTTGTATCTGCTCTTCCCAAAGTAATCCGGGGTTTCCCAAACTAGTGGCAGTATATCCGGTAACCGTTGAATTATTAGTACCATTAATGTCATAAAAAGTAGTACCTGCTCCACCACCAAAAGAGGAATAGGCTTTGCTTCCATCAATTGCATCATTACCTGTTACGCCATAGGCTGCCCTTAATTTAAGGTTCGATATCCAGCTTACATTCTTCATAAAAGATTCGCTGGAAACGTTCCATGCCAAGCCAACACCACCAAATGTTTTTCCTTTTTCAATTGGGAAAATTGAACTTTGATCATAGCGTGCTGTAGCATTTATTAAGTATTTTCCCGCAAAACTGTATTCGAGCCTGCCCATATAACTTTCTTTTGATGGGCCATTACTTCCATAACTATTTACAGAACGTGTGGATGGATCAGCCAGGGCTGAATTCAGATACCATAAATCGTTTGAAGTAAGAAAATAATTACTGAGCGACCCGGAAATACCTCTGAATTTGTTAAGTTGCGCTTCGTGTAAAGCTGTTACTTTTACAACGTGGTTACCAAACTGGTTATCATAGTTTACCTGCTGGTTGAATACCCAGGTGTTAAAACGTTCGGTACGTTCACTAAATCCATTGGAGCCTCTTGGTTCAGCTGCTTCGGGATCAAGAAATGTGAACCCTTTAAAGAAATTAACACCAAAATTAAGACCAAAATTTACACGGGCTGTAAAGTGATTTAAAAACTTTACATCGGCATACACATTACCAATGGTGCGGAAATATTCTCCCCGGTTATCTTTATTTCTGTTCAGTTCTGCCAAACCATTTCTTCCATTTCCAAAACCACCCCTGTTTCCACCCCAATTTCCACCCTCATCATAAACCGGTATAATCGGTTGCTGTTTTAAAATCCCGGAAACCAAAATACTTTGCTCCGACTGATTGCCATTTGGAAGACCTACCCCATTAGAAAATCCTAATGAAAGATTTTCACCTAACGTAAAAGCCCCCACCTTAAATTCAGTATTTCCCCTTACAGTATAGCGCCTAAAATCTGTATATCGCATTGTTCCCTCTTGGTTAAAATAATTAAAACTAAAGAAGTAGCGACCTTTATCAGTACCACCACTTGCACTGATATTTTGTTCGGTAATTGGGGCAGTTCGCATTACTGCATCCCACCAATTAGTGCCATTTTTGTTGGCTTTCATTATAAGATTATTAGGATAGTTGTAAACACCCGGAACCACTGGTCCACCAACTGTAGCGGCTATTGGGTTTGCATATTCGGGTATTACCGGGGTTGCTCCGTTTCCATAGACCCTTGTTACAAAACTATTTGCAGGTAATGTATTTATTGGGGTTGCAGAATTATTAAATTGCTGGAACAGTAGATTGCCGTATTCCTGTGATGTGCCGATCATAAAGTCGTTGTAGCTTTTAACTGCCTTTTGAGACCCATAATAACCACTGTATTCAATTTTAGACTTTGCATTTTTTCCCTTTTTGGTGGAAATAATAATTACACCGGCACTGGCGCCAATTCCATAAGCAGCTGTGGTAGCCGCATCTTTTAACACCTGGATTGACTCGATATCATTAGGATTGATATCATTAAAATAGGCTCCTTTAACTTGCATCCCGTCTATAACAACTAAAGGATCGCCACCTCCAGCCGTGAAAGTAGAGGTACCCCTTATCCTTATAGAAGCACCATCGCCGGCAGCTCCCGAAGTAGTTACTTTTACCCCGGTTGCACGGCCTTCTAATTGCTGGGCAAAGGAGGGGGCAGAAACTTTGGTAAGGTCAGATGCTTTTATAATTGAAACAGCACCCGTCAGATCTTTTTTCTTTTGAGTAGTGTAACCCGTAACAACTACCTCATTCAGGTCATTTTTTTGTAATTTAACCGTGGCATCTACAAAGGTTTTTCCAGCCACATTAATTTCTATAGGCTCGTACCCAACATTTGTAACCAGCAACACCGTTTTTTTTGATGGTACTGCAATAGTGAAGGTTCCTTCAGGCGAAGTAGTGGTTGCAATAGATGTTCCTCTTACAGTAACTGTAGCACCAGCTAACGGCTGTCCGTTGGGGCCAGTTATTTTTCCCGCTACATTCTGCTGCTGCGCTATTGCGAATAAACTAAGGAAGAAAGAAAGGAAGATCAAAAAACTTCCTTTTACAAATAAGTTAATCTTTGTCATAAGCAATCATTTTTTTTGGTTTTTGTGATTATCAAAATTATCTTTCTGCTTTAACGACAATAAAACTATCCTATCTCTTTATTATACTTTTTTAATGTAAACTGGCTAATATATAGATAAAGTAGAGGCATAAAAAAAACGCCGCAAAATCAGTGTTTTAAAAAGTCTTCATTTCTGTACAATTTTTCGAACTTATTTATAGTGAATTTTTAAAGCAATTAATAATTATAATGATTAGAAATCAATCCGTTAAGTTTTTTTGCTTTAAACTTATACGCTAATAAAAATGGCAATAGATCATTTAGGAAAACTTCTGTGTATTTTATTCCCTCTATTCAAGAGCTATTTGATACCGTTATTCAGTAAAAGAACTTGCATACCGGTGGCAACTACTATTAACTTATTACTTGTACCGTAAAAATTTTAGAACCTTTTGTTAGCTGAACCGGTCAACAGTGATGTTCAGCAATTGAATTTCCAATTGAATGAAGCAAATAAGAGGCTCTCTAAGGCAAGGGGTTTATTGCTTGCTGGTTATATTGACGCAGATGACTATCGTACAATCAAATCAGACCGTGAAAAAAAGATTAACAGGCTTGAAGTGCTACTTGATACATTGGGTACTAGCAATACAAACAGTGAGCTCTTTAAAAAAGGATACTAGAATTCGATTTTAGTAAGATACCTTATATACTAAAGAAACTACAATACAAAAAAGTAAAATTATCAGTTCGATTTTGCCTGGAAATTTAACTTTTTACCGATTTCAATATCGAACTAACCACATTGTTGAAGCAATCAAGATTATATCCTTGATAGGTAAGAAATTACATGGCAAAAAAAAGGGACAACTCCGAATATTTCCGGCTTGTCCCACGAAGTGACCCTATAATGGTACAAAACTCGAACTTTTTACTGAAAGATTTACAGCTTTTAGTACATATTTTGGCCGCTTGAAATAAGTAAGAGGTTAATATTAGTTTCGCAATGCCTATTCATTCGAATTTTTCCGAGTGAATAAAATGCCTTCTATTAATGCATATAAAAGAAAGTCCATTCAAACCTCCATTTTTATTTAGGCTTTGCAAAATCAAATAGAAAAGTTTACATTCGCCATCTACTACACAGTCCGTAGTTAATCGCAAACTGGTATTTATGCCAAAAGCTATCTTACAATATAACTATCTGGAAGGTTTTATTAATAAAATACGGTCTGTTGGGAGGTATTCATTTTCGCTTGCCGAAATTAAGAAGCAGTTCGATATATCTGATAAAGCCATCAACCAAAACCTTTACAGGCTTAAAAAAAAGACACAAATAGCGCAAATTCGCAAAGGTTTTTATGCCATCATTACTCCGGAGTACTCACACCAGGGAATAATACCTGCCCCTCTTTTTATAGATGATTTAATGAAATCGCTGGACAAGCGATATTATGTTGGCCTGTTATCAGCAGCAGCATTGTATGGAGCTGCTCACCAGCAGCCAATGGAGTTTTTTGTTATAACAGAAAAGCCTGCTTTAAGAAAAATCAATACTCGTAAACTGAAAATTAATTTCTACATAAAAAAAGATTGGTTAGACGAAGATATTGTAAACAAAAAAACAGATGCAGGGAATATACGGGTAAGCACACCTGAACTTACAGCATTGGACTTGTTGTATTATACTAACAGCGTAGGTATTAATCATGCTGTTACAATCCTGAAAGAATTAGTAGCGGAAATAAAAGCTGCTGAATTAACAAAAACTGCAAAACGCTATCAGCAGGTAGCGGCAATACAAAGGCTTGGGTATTTATTAGACAAAGAAATTGGAGATGAAAAATTAGCAGATGCTTTACGTAAGGCATTACATAATAAAAGTATATTTCCAGTTGCGTTATCTAATCAAAAAAGTAAAAATGCAGTGATAGATGAAGAATGGAAAGTTATAAAAAATGTAACCATTGAAAGCGATTTATGATAGCAAGGAGATATATTGAAGAATGGAAAGAAAAAGCACCATGGCCGGATGATGCCCAAGTAGAGCAAGACTTAATTATAGAAAGGGCATTGGTAGAAATATTTTCTGATGAGATGTTGAGAACGCATCTGGCTTTTCGGGGAGGAACAGCCTTTCATAAACTGTATCTTAAACCACAGGCCAGATATTCAGAAGGCATAGACCTGGTACAGATAAAAGGAGAAACCATAGGGCCGATATTAGACAGGCTGCGGAAAAGGTTAGCCTTTTTGGAAAGCAAACCTAAAATAGAACAGAGCAAACACAACAATACTATTACCTACCGGTTTGCATCAGAAATAGCACCTGTGATTAATATGCGATTAAAGGTGGAAATAAATACCAGGGAACATTTTAGCATACTCGGTATAAAGCTGATGGATTTTAAAGTAGAGAACTCATGGTTTAACGGAGAATGTAAACTGCCCACTTATGAACTGGAAGAATTGTTTGGTAGCAAACTAAGAGCACTATACCAACGCAGAAAAAGCAGGGACTTGTTTGACATATACTGGGCTTATACTAACCATGCAATGGATACTAATAAATTATTAACCTGTTACAAAGAATACATGGAGTTTGTAGTTGATAAACTGCCTACACAAAAAGAATTCATCCTGAACATGGAAGAAAAAATGAAGGATAAAGAATTTACTGGTGATATTCAAATGATACTACGACCAGGTATTGAGTATGATAATGAGAAAGCTTATGAATTTGTGAGAAAAGAAATATTGGAAAAATTGTAAACCGAAAAGAGACCGGATGCTACATTTTGTATTTCATGTATTTATCACTTCTTAATCAATTTCTTCAGTGAGTAATATTTTTATAGGATTAAGTAGAATAAGCACAAAGAGCCTTTAAATCTGTATATGTATGTGGTTTTTGATTCATTCCTCGTTTTAAAATATTATCAAATAACCATTCTTTCATATTGCGTTTATTAAACCGATAAATGTAT
>JANYCA010000021.1 GCA_025360525.1 Chitinophagaceae bacterium
CCTGGTTCAACATAAAGAAATTTATCAGTATTGTCGAACCTGTTCCTTGATTTTGCTGAATGATCAACATAGGGAATTAATGTAAGACTGAATTCTGCATGAGAACTGTTGGCGCCGGTAAAACATTGAATACCGATGGGAAAAGAATAAGCATCTTTAAGGATAGAAATACCAGCCCTGTAACTATAGCTGAGTTTATTTCCTCTATAAAAAATATGATCGAAATTGATAGAATAATAAACGTCTTTGGATGCAAAGTCTGCATACAACGTATTGCGGGAAATGGGGGCTGCATTATTTCCCTGGCAAAATCCAGTATTACTCAATCCAATAAAAAAAAGAAAAAGGATTATTGCGGCAGCGACGCTTTTTTGTAAGTTATATTGATGCATAAATTTGAAAAAAACTATTTGTTGAGTTTGTAAAAATATTCGTTCGGCACTTTAAAAAAGTCGATCTACTAAAATGTTAACCCGGCATAAAGAGTTAAATCAATCAGCTAGGGCAGGATTGCTTTGCTGCAAAATGTACAATTGCTTTTGCCTGCCGTTGATATAGCGGAAACCATTTTCATTAAAAAAGCCAACCTCTTCAAGCATGATCCTGATCTTCTTTTTCCATTGAGGAATTTCGGTAGCAGCATTTAGTTCAATGGAGTAACAGGTGTTGTAATGCATGGGGAAATCACCGCTACCTGGCACGCCTTTTTGCTGATCCCATAAGCCAATGGTTGGTCCTGCAGCATGACCGTGGTAGCCTAGCGGATGGGTATATATGGTGGCTTCAATATTTTCTTTTGCAGCCTGCGCCAACGCATCGGCTAAAATAGCGTTACCACTTTTATTTGCTGCAAACGCACTCGTCAATATATCCTGAAGTCGATTGGCTTTAGTAAATGCATTAATTAAAAATTCGGGTGCAGTTGTTTCGCCGGGTTTTAAAACATATACGTGTTGCTGTATGTCTGTATTTAATCTTAAATAGGTAATGCCAAAATCAACATGTACCAGGTCGCCGGGCAATATCAGTTTAGCAGAGTCCTCGTTGGTAAAGGCTTTCAGGTGGTCAAAAACCTCCTTGTCCATTCGCTGTATTTCTACAGATGGATGAAACCAGGTGGTTAATCCCATATCATTTACTTTTTGTCTAAACCACCACACAAGGTCATCTGTGGTAGTAATGCCGGGTGTAATTACTTTGTCGCTAAAGCCTTCCCGGATTATGTTATGGGTTATATTTATCAGTTGAGGGTATACCTGCATTTCTCTCTCAGTTCTTGTTTCCAGCCAGTTAACTGCAAGTGGTTCTGATGAAACGATTCTGCTTAAATAGCTGGCAGGGAGCTTCCCGGTAAACTGCTTATATTCTGTATGGTCCATACCATCTGCGTGAGCAAAATTTTCAGAAGTGTTCAGGGCAATTTTTGTAGGATTGTATTTTTTAATTACGTCAATTAGCGCATCCCATTGGTTGGGGAACGCCTTCATGTCCCAGGCAGCTTCAATCTGATCGCCAACATTGTACCGTGCTATGGCCAATTTTTTAAATATTTTTTGTTGAGGATTGTTATAAAAAACAAGCATCGTTGTTCTTCTTGCATTTAGCCAGGTAGCGGGTAGCATGGTTTTTAAAACCGGGTCTTCATTGTATTCCCTGCTGATTAAAACCCATAGATCAATGTTATTTTTCTCCATCAGCGATGGCAATAAATTATTGAGCCTGTCTGCCAGTAATTCGTCCACCACTTTTGCCTGCTCACGCATGGAGAGCACCTGGCATTCACTTTTTAAAACCAATAGTACCAAAACAAATACAATTACTTTTTTCATGTAGTCTTTTTAAGATAATCAGCGGTTAATATTTTAATTAAATAACAGCATTAAAAATAATGCTATTGAAGCAAAATTGATCAATTTAAAATCCGGATAACCCTTACATTTATAAAATAAAAAGTAAGCTCATGAAATATAAGCGAATGCCTATTGAAATGGAAGCACCCGAAGGCTATGGTTACGACAATATTGATTGTAATCTTTCCGAGAGTTCCTTTACTGATCAGCGGTTAAGTGACCTGGGTATTTCTTTGGAAGATATCGTACTTTTTTATGGAGATCATAAAGGTAAACCTGCTTTACGAAGGATGATTGCAGATGAAATTAATATATCCGGAGAGGATGTGCTGGTGACACCCGGCGCAGCTGCAGCACTTTTTATTGTTGCCACTTCCATGCTGGATAAAGGTGATCATGCGGTGATTGCAAAATCAAATTATGCTACCAATATTGAAACGCCCCGTGCAATAGGTGCAACCATATCTTACCTTCAAATGAATTTTGATAATGGTTACCAGCTGGATTTAGATGCATTAGAAAAAATGATTATACCCAACACCAAACTGGTTAGTTTAACCTATCCTCACAATCCAACGGGCGTATTAATTGATGAAGACACTTTACATAAAATAATTGCCATTATAGAAAAGAAAAAAACTTTTTTGCTGATGGATGAAACCTATCGTGATATGAGTTTTGTAAAACCACTTCCGGTGGCTGCTACGCTGTCAAAACGGGTAATAAGTATATCATCTATGTCAAAATCTTATGGTTTACCGGGCATACGTATTGGCTGGATTGTTTGTAGGAACCAGGAATTAATGGATACTTTTCTGGCAGCAAAGGAACAAATATTTATCAGCAATTCTGTTGTTGATGAAGAAATTGCTTTCCGATATTTAATAAATAAAGAAAAACTGTTTGCACCTGTAAAACAAATGATTTTAAGCAACTTTACCCTATTGAAAAACTTTATGGAACAACAGCAAGTGCTGGAGTGGGTAGAGCCTCAGGGAGGCTGTGTATGTTTTCCCCGTATAAAAAAAGAGATTGCCATTGACACCCGCAATTTTCATGAAGTATTGCTTAATAAATACAGCACCTATGTTGGCCGTGGACATTGGTTTGAAGAAGATGGCCGCTACATGCGCATTGGTTACAGCTGGGATAAAACTGAAAAATTAGCCAAAGGACTTTCTAATATTTTGAAAGCGATTGAAGACTCAGCTGGTTAATTTTAATTTAGACTGTTGGAGTTTAACCTTGTTGTTTGATCA
>JANYCA010000024.1 GCA_025360525.1 Chitinophagaceae bacterium
GGATATTGATATTGCCGAGACCAAAGAGCTATTGGCCGATGTAGAAACACTTTTATTTCCTACAAAAGCAGAAAAAGAAGAAAGGCCAAGAGTTTCCTATGAGGTGCAGGAAGGTTCTGTGAAAAATTTATTTTTTATCCCGGCTGCTAATGTTATTATGTTCACTGCATTAATGAGTGAAGTAGGAAAACAAGGCAGTACAGATTTATTACAGCCAAAAGCCGCCGCAATTATAGATAAATGGCAAAAGAAAGCCTTCGCTTCCGGCAGGGAATACAGCATTACATCCTCTGTAAATGAAACAGCTTTTTTAACAATAAGCCGGGATACAAAATTTATAGCTCCGCAAACAGACTGGGTAAATACAAACCTGTATCTATACGGGGAAATTTTTGAAGAAGGAGGATTGAGCAGCAGTAACCTGCATATTCTTACAGACAGGTATGGTAAGCTAACAGTAGATGCTACAAAAGAACAACTTACTTCTGGCACAAATAAATTGTATAATATTTACGGCCTGTGGGTAAAAGGTAAACAGAACGTAGCCACCGGATTTTTAAAAGATTTGTCCCTGATTGATTTTCTAATCCACCAGGTGAATTATGATGAATTAGCTTTAAATAAGCTCATAGAAAAGGCATCCGTTAGTTGGAAAAAAGTGAACAACAAAGATGCCTGGCTTACAGACGTAAAAGGAGGTGTAAATGAATGACCTCGGTATAAAAAGTATTATGCTTGATACTTCATTTTGTATCAGGCTGCTGGATAAGAATGATGCTTTACACCAAAATGCATTTGATTACTTTAAGTATTTTCTTTTAGAAAAAATAAGCATCCATATATCTACCATTGCTGTGGCAGAATATGCTGTAGGAGATGACCCGGCAAACCTTCCTATCAATAATTTGCAAATTGAATCTTTCGATTTTTTAGATGCTAAAACCGCCGGACTTTTTCATAAAGAAATTAAAGGTAACCAGTCGAATATCCTCGACTACCAAAGACGAATAATTACAAATGATGTAAAAATATTGGCACAGATTGGTACAAAAAAAATTGAAGCAATCATTTCAAAAGATGTAAATAGTTTAAAGCAATATGTGCAGCCTTTAATTAGTGCTAACCTGTTACTGGTAAAATTTTTTGATTTGAATACTCCATTATCTGCTGTGTTAGGAAAACTATTTTAGATAATCCTTTCTTTATATTTCCTCCTTTAACCTACCACATTTTAAAGCCGGGATCTTAAAGTATCTTTATACCATGTTTATCGCAGAAAAATTATATTGGCCTTGTTACAGGTATTTGGTGACAAATTGGAAAAAATCAACCCGCAAATATTGCTTTTGCAATCTTATAGTTCAGCAGTAGCATCATGCAGTTAAAAAAAGAACTCATACAGCAAATACAGTCCATCATTGCCACAGCAAAGGACAGAGCCATCCGTTCGGTAGATACCGAAAGGGTGCTGATGTATTGGCAAATAGGCAAAGTTATTTTAGAGGATGAGCAGGAAGGAAAAGAACAAGCAGGCTATGGCGAGTTTCTCATAAAATCTTTGTCCGAAACCTTGCAACCGCAGTTTGGCAGCGGCTTTTCCATCCGCCAGTTAGAAATGTGCCACCAGTTTTACCGCAGCTTTCCAATTACGAACGCACTGCGTTCGCAATTCAGTTGGACACATTACCGTACCCTCATACGCATTGACAGCCAGGATAAAAAAAAGTTTTATATAGCCGAAGCTGCAAAGAATAACTGGACGGCAAGGCAACTGGAAAGGCAGGTAAACAGCCAGTTATTTGAACGACTTTTGCTAAGCAACGAGGTAAAAGAGGTGCTGGCCGTGGCCAGGAAAGAAAAACTGCCATCCGATGCCACAGAGATTATTAAAGACCCAATGGTATTAGAGTTCCTGGGCTTAAAGAGAGAAGCCGCTTATTACGAAAAGGATTTGGAGGCCGCCATCATTACCCACCTGCAGGATTTTCTACTGGAAATAGGCAACGGCTTTTCTTTCGTGGCAAGGCAAAACGCATCCATATAGAAGGCGATGAATTTTCTATTGATCTTGTTTTTTACAGCCGCTTGCTGCAATCCTTTGTGATATTTTAAATAAAGACTACCAAGCTCACACATGAAGATATTGGGCAGTTGCAGATGTATGTAAACTACTACGACCGGTTTGAAAAACAGGATTTTGAAAACCCCACCATCGGAATTTTATTATGTGCCGATAAAAACGATGCAGTTGTTAACGATATAGTTGATATTGTTTTGGATTAATTGCTCTACATTCTCTGTGCTAATCATAGCAGCATCGGCCACTACGGTAAATTCATTTACATCATTGGCTTTAATAAATTGCTTCACCACAGGGATGATTGTGTGCCCTTCAAATGTGTTGCCAGAAAACACTTCATAAGCAATAGGGAAACCTTCTTTGCTTACCATCAGTGCAATCAGTATTTGTGGCTGTTGAGATTTATTGTCTTTTGAAAATCCATTCTTTCGCAGCTCGTCTTCTTCAAAAGTTTCGAAGTAAAGCGTGGTTACATCATAAAATACGATATCGAATTTGAAAGCATAATTTTCTTTGGCAAAAGCAACCGCTTTCTCTTCCACTGATTCCTTCAGTTCAATACAATTTGGCGCAATCTTGTAGTAAGTCTTACGGCTATGTTCAATGCCAAAAAACTGTTGCATAAGTTCCAGAGAACGAAGTTTAGATGCAGGTTCAAAAATCCTTATTGCCACCAAATCATTTAGCAATAAGGGCAAATTGCCAAACCCAATTTTATCTTGAATGGAATGGATTAATTCGTAGAAAAAATGGTATTTAACACCCACAAAAGTGCAATGGTTGAGGTGTAGCAAACGATTGGGATGCTCATCCGGAAAAATCGATAGCTGATTGGAGAAATCTTTGATCCATTCCTCTGCAATCAAAATCAACTCATTCAAATCTTCATCATTATGGGCCGAGCCAACATGTTGTAAAATGACCCTTTTATTGTTTTGGTATCGAACTACCTGAACCGCACTTGCTTTAGCTGTTTTAACGACCCTTATTTTCATTATAAAACTTGGCTTAGTGCGGTAAATTTACCAAAATAAAATACTAAAATACTGATATTCAATATCTTAAAACCGCACTAATTTTAAAGGGGACAAGTCGGGAATTATTTATAAAGCTGGCAAAAAGTTGCATGAGTTCTTATTGACGCAAGGGTGAGATACCAGCCTTCATAATGGGGAAGATGTAATTATTAGGCGATTTATCTTTATTACTCCGACGTTCCATTATGGCTTTCAAATAATCGTTAATGAAAACCGTGATTGGCTTTGGGTCGCTACGCAATGCTCTTTCTGTTTTGCTACGTTCAAAAACGATGTATTCATCATGAATATTTTATACTTAAGACAGGCAATATCTTTTGGATTCATACCATTTCCAAAGTAGCTGAATAACCAGTAGTCCTTTGCTTTTTGTTCACTTTCATTTTTAGGATCGCATTTATAGTAGTATATCTTTTTTATGTCGCTTAATTCAAGTGCCTTCTTTGTATTTTTCGAAGCAGGTATCTTATACTTACGTCTTCCAAATGGATAACATTTTTCTTTTTTAATGATACCATCTTCAATTGCTTCATTAAAAATTGTACGGAGCGGCCGCAAATACATACCAATAGTAGTTTTAGAAATATCCTGGTTGATATGCCAGTTCTCATATTCATATAAAAAAGACACAGTTATTTCTTTTAAATGAACATTACCCCTGAATTTCTTTATAGATACAAAGCTGCAATGGTAATACATGCCAGAACTAATACGGCCTTCCCTTAAAACTTTTTTTATAAAGTTCTTATAAGAGAAAGAAATAGTATCAGGCATCGAATCCTCTTCCAGCAGGATAGGAAATTTTTTACTAAATGAAGAGTAATCAAATTCACTTGTACTCTTAAAAGAAATAATAGGCTTCAATTTTCTCGGACGAAATAAAATAGCGTTAGTATAAATAAATTCATTTTCAAAATCAGTAAAACTAAATGAGCCTAAATCCTTAACTGCATTTTCTGCAGTCCTTTCGATCTCTTTTAATTTATCCCGGATGGTTTGCAGTTCGTTACTAATTCTTGATGCAGAAAGTTTATCAAAGTCATCTTTTGTTAAATCAAAGATGGTTTGATAATATTCCGTAACCCGTTCAAATGTTACCCGTAGTTTAACAGGGAACTTGTTACTTTTTTTAATCCTACGGGTGTCGAGGATGACGCTTAATGTTGTTGACATAACTGATAATTTTTCAATTTCACAAAATCTTTCCCTTCAAACATTTGCAAACAATTTGCAAACAAATCATAGTTATACGGTACTTAAACGACATTAAGATCAAAAAGCAATAACCATGCAACAAATTGAAAATGAATACTTTAAGTTAAATCAGTTAAACCAGGTTAAGATGAATAAAGAATTTTATACTTCTTACAAGCGGAGGGTCGGCGGTTCGACCCCATCAACTCCCACTTAATACAGTAAAGGGTTTTAAGCAATTGAAACCCTTTACTGTATTAACCTATTCCGTCACATTTCCGTCACTTCGCTAATATTTCAACTGCTTCACTATCAGCATTAACTCTATTTATCAGCACATCCATTTCATTAATAATACCGGTAAATACTTTCTCGACAGAGTGGCTGAATGAAATAATATTTAGTTTTAAATTTTGTTGCATTATTACTACCCATTTTCTGCGTCTTTATCAAATTTTAATCGCTGTTATTCTGCAGATAAATTACTTCCCCAATTTTATCGTCTTCCCTTTTTGGGCTGATAACTTTGCTGCCTCTAATATTTGCATCACAATCATGTTATTTTCTAAAGAAGATAAATCGAAGGGCGCTAATGTTATTTCTTTTCTGATAACGGCTGCAAAAAAAGTGAAAGGATCATTATAGGGTGCAGGCCGCTCCAATGTTTTAATAGTTGTTTCTTTATAGCCATCATACCCTTCTGCAATTCTCATTCTTAAATTTTTTCTGTTATCGGCATAAATGGCTCCGGTGGTGCCATACACTTCCATGTCTTTTCTTCCTATTGGCCAATTCCAGGATGCTTGTATTGTTGCTTTTGCATTGTCGTAAGTGAGTATGATAGTCGATTCGTCATCTACGTTTGGATTGTTTTCCTTTTGCAACTGTTGTGTTACAGCAGTGACACTATTAGGTATTTTTCCGTTCATCATCCACGTGCTGATGTTGGCACCGTAGCAACCAAAATCGGTGATAGCGCCACCCCCATTTTTTATGGGATCTGTAAGCCATTCTAAAAACTCTTTGTTTACGCCAATTTTTTTGGGCCCCCTATGTCCGTCTCGTATAATCAGCTGGCTAAGCTGGCCAATGCTATCATTTTTAAGTAATTCGTAAGCGGCATGCACCGAAGGGTACCAGGTGGTTTCATAATTTGTTAGCAATAAAATATTAAATTTTTTGGCCAATGCTTCCATCTTATTGGCATGGTGAATACTTACTGCCAATGGCTTCTCAACCATTACATTAATGCCTAATGGTGCACACGTTTCAACAATAGCCAGGTGCTCGTAAATAGTACCAAAAGCGGCCACAGCGGTTGGTTTCGTTTTCGCAATCATTTCTTCAAGTGTTGAAAAAACCAACTCCATTGAATAGCCATATTGATGTGTGTATCTAAGGGCCAGATCTTTGTCTGTTTCTACAATGCCCACTATGGTAATATTATCATCTTTCGGTCGCCCTAAAATACCATGTACATGAGTATGGGTTAATCCAACTACACCTAATCTTACAGGGGCTAGCTGACTATAGGCAGGGGCATAAGTTAAGATTGTAAAAAGTAAAATTGAAATAATGTGTTTCATGATTGAATAAATAATTTGAACATTAATTTTAAAAAAAGGTTTCGAATAAGGCTACCTATTTGGCTACCGCCAACAGTGTTGAGTAAAATAGAAATCTTTGTAAAAATACATTTTATCATGGTATGAAATTTCTATATAACCTTACAATGATTATCAACTTCAAATACATTTGCAGAAATGTTTTTGAAAGAGAAATATTTTACAAGGGCAGTTCGACTATTACAAAAACTACCTGTAGTTACATTAGGTTATTGATCAGGAACACTTTTGCACTTAAAAAAATTCTATTACAAATTCAAGAACAAGTAATAAAGTTCTTCTAAGGTGTGAGTCTTATTTTTACTGTTCACTTTATTGTACCGACTTCTAAACCCCTGTGTAATTGCCTAATTCTGTTCCCTTTTATAGCATAAAAAAGATTATATAAATGACCTGGTAATATCAACGCACATAATAGAAACCATTCTAAAAAAGTAATCTTCTGGCCTGATAATGCTTTTTAATGGAAAGGAAACTACATTTGAACAATGATTACCACTCTCATAATAACCATTTTTGTTGCAGGATACTTCGCCATTGCATTTGAGCATTCCTTAAAACTTAATAAAGCGGCTTCCGCTTTAATAACGGGTGTGCTTTGCTGGACAGTTTATATTCTGCAAAGTGAGTCTTCTCACCAAGTAGGGGAAGAATTGCTGCATCACCTGGGAGATATTGCCTCCATTTTATTTTTTTTATTAGGTGCCATGACAATTGTTGAATTGATAGATTCTCATAATGGCTTTGATATCATTACTCAAAAAATAACGACCACCAGCAAGTAGAAATTATTACTGATTATAACCGTGTTAACTTTTTTTCTTTCTGCATTGCTGGATAACTTAACCACGGCAATTGTAATGACCTCATTGTGTTCAAAAATTTTAACCGAAAAGGAAGGCCGCCCCTGGTTTGCAGGCATGATTGTAATTGCAGCCAATGCAGGTGGTGCATGGTCGCCATTGAGCGACGTTACCACTACCATGCTTTGGATAGGGGGCAAATAACTGCTCTCAATATTATCAAGCAATTAATTTTACCGAGTATGGTTGTATGTGTAATTCCTGCATGGATAGTTGCACGTTCTTTTAAAGGAAAAAAAATAGCCCAATCCCAGCTTCTGAGTGTACAATGCAAGAAAAAAAAGATGGCCGTATTATTCTGTTCGCCGGAGTGGGCTTTTTAGTTTTTGTTCCGATATTTAAAACACTTACACACCTGCCTCCTTTTTATGGGGATGTTGCTGGCATTATGATTGATGTGGGTGATTACCAGCTTTCTTCATAAAAACAAAAGCATTGAATATGCTGAAAGGTTTACGGCATCCAAAGCTTTACAGAAAATAGATACACCCAGCATTTTATTTTTCCTGGGCATTTTATTGGCAGTTTCCGCCTTGCAATCAATTGGTATTTTAAAGAACCTGGCTACCATACTTAACAACAGTTTAAAAAATGATTATTTAATTGGCACTGCATTAGGATTACTTTCTGCCATAGTAAATAATGTGCCCCTGGTTGCAGCATCCGAGGGTATGTATGATTTATCTACCTATCCAACAGACCATCCTTTTTGGGAGTTTTTGGCATCAACCACTGGCACAGGTGGCAGTGTATTGATTATTGGTACTAGCCGCAGTTATGGCGGTAATGGGGATTGAAAAAATTGATTTTATGTGCTACTTAAAAAAATAGGCTGGCTTGCATTTATTGGGTTTGCCGCAGGGATATTGGTATTTTTATTACAGCAATATTTAGTGTAAAAATCAATACCCTTTATTAGGAGGCACTTATAAATGGCGGGAAGCTTTATTGTTTCAAATTATAATAAAAAGGCCAGGTTGAGTGCTTCCAAATTCGTCTTTAATATAAGGCTGTATATTTACAGGCATAATTTTTTCACCAAAAATTATTAATTGGCTTTAATAAAATCATTTTACCAGCATATAATAAATTATCTGCGTACCAAGTTTACCAGGATGCAGTTTATTATGCTGATTGCAACATTGGTGGGCTTTGCTTCTGGCATGGTAGCAGTGTTATTAAAAACACTGGTACATTACCTGCAACACTGGATTAAAGAAATACCTGTTTCTCGTTTTTCTTATTTACTGTTTCCTTCCATCGGGCTGGTTATTACCGTTTTTATAATCCGTCATTTTTTTGGCGGGCATATAGAAAAAGGTATTGCAATGGTGTTAAAAGCCATCGCTAGAAAATCATCTTTTATTCCCATCAGTCATACCTATCTGCATGTTATTACCAGTTCCATCACTGTTGGTTTAGGCGGTTCTGTTGGTTTAGAAGCTCCCATCGTGGCAACCGGTTCGGCAGTAGGTTCCAATCTTTCACGAATCAGTGATTTAAACTACCAGGAACGCACTTTATTAATTGCCTGTGGTGCAGCTGCAGGCATATCAGCTGTTTTTAATGCACCTATTGCAGGTGTTATTTTTGCCATTGAAATTTTACTGGCCGAAACCATCGTCAGTTATTTTATTCCACTAATTATTTCTTCGGCAGTGGGTGCGCTTTGCTCAAAAATTATTCTACAGGAATCCTCCTTATTTAATTTTACTTTAAAGCAAAACTTTAATTACAATTATGTTCCCTACTATATTTTATTGGGTATTGTAGCAGGATTTGTTTCCCTGTATTATGCAAGGGTATTTAAACGAACTGAAAACCGGATTCATAATTGGAAAATGAATGCTTATATAAAAGCGATTGTAGGAGGATTAATTTTATTGTGTATCACCTTCTTATTACCCCCATTATTTGGAGAGGGCTATGATAGTGTAAAATTAGTTGCCAGTGATACTTTCACCACCTTTACAGATAATACCAGCCTGTTTTCAAAATTGGGAGAAAACTGGGGTCTCATTGCTTTTACAGTGCTGATTGTATTAATCAAACCCATAGCAGCAGGCATTACAATTGGGAGTGGTGGTAATGGTGGTAATTTTGCACCATCATTATTTGCAGGTTCTTACCTCGGTTTCTTATTTTCAAAAATATTAAATTTAGTTCCCTGGATAAAAATTCCTGTGGGTAATTTTAGCCTGGTGGGTATGGCCGGTGTATTAAGTGGGGTAATGTATTGCCCGCTTACTGCAATATTTCTTATTGCAGAAATTACCAATGGTTACGAATTATTTATTCCCCTGATGATTGTTTCTTCCATTTCGTTTTTTATTGTAAAAAGCTATGAGCCCTTTTCGATGGAAACCAAAAAGCTGGCACAGGATGGACAAATATTCACCCACAAAAAAGAAAAAAATATACTTACCTCAATCACCATCCAAGACATGTTGCAGGATACTTACGATAGTATCAGTATAGATAAAAAGCTAAAAGACTTAATTGAAATTATAAAGAAGAGTGAAAAAAATATTTTTGCCGTTCATGATAGCAGGAAACGTTTTACGGGAATTATCGAGTTAAATGACATTAAGCAAAAACTTTTTCTGCCCGATCAATTTGATAAAATCAGTATCAAATCGCTCATGAAAAAGCCTGCGGCCATTTTGTTTCTGGATCAGGACATGCATACTGCAATGGAAAAATTTGATACTACGCTTAGCTGGTATCTTCCGGTTTTAGATAAGGATAAAAAGTTTTTAGGATTTATTTCTAAGTCCAAGCTTTTTAATAAATACAGGGAAATTCTTTCTTCCCAGGGAGATTTGTATGAAGCCGTTTAATGCTTGATTCGTTTTTTAATCAAACTGTCTCTAATATATTCCTTCCCAATCATAAACTGATGAACGAAAAAAATATGCAACATTGGTTGCCTCTTCAAAATGCCTTTCTACAATTATTGAATCAAAATTTCATCCAATTCCAGCGCAAAAGACTCAGCCTTTTTGTTACCGATTAAAAAACCGATTTCCAACATAGATGTCCCCGGAAAAGGTGGACGATTGAGCAGTTGCCCTCTAAATGAAGGAACCATTTTATCAAATGGCAGTTCAAGTGTTTGCCATTCGCCTGTGGTGGCAAATAGTATTATGTAATCAAAATACTCATCTTGCATGGCTTTTACCCTTAACTGGTATTGTTTACCGTCCCCTTTTAACCGGATAACAAACTTGCTGAATCCGGTTGTTTCTTTTTGAGGAAAATAATAACGGACAGATGAAAAGCCGCCATTGTTTTCTAATGAAACTTTTCCGGAAAAAAGGCCATAACCTTCTGCATTTAATTGAAAGTTTCCGTTAGAGCGGCCGCCCATTACAACATCATCTGTAACACGCCATTTACTTATGTCCGCCGTTTTGTTGAAATCAAATATCATACTCGATTTTAAGATCGTAATTAAAGAAAAGAAAAAAACTGATGGCATTGCTTTTTATTTTTTCGGTAGGGACTGATTAAACAACCAATCTGCTGTCGGTTAACTTTTTATGAATAACAATAGAGTAAATTGGTTTTTTTGCTAAAGTATTTAGTAATATTGCCACAGACTAAGTACCAATCGTTATCAATGAACCCAACAAAAGCCGCTATTTTCGCCAAATTACAAAAGGAAATTCTATCCTTGCAGGATATTAAAAAATCCGTCAATAATAATGCAATTGATACAACTATTGGTCCTTTAAAAAATTCTTTTCCGGGCAATACATTTCCGGTAGGTGCCATTCACGAATTTATTGCAGCTGGTAGGGAAGATGCAGCATCCACAACAGGTTTCATCGCAAGTATACTTGCGCCATTAATGCAACATGCAGGTGCAGTTATTTGGATTGGGTCAGTCCATTCTGTGTTTCCGCCTGCCTTAAAATTATTCGGCCTTGTACCGGATAAAATCATTTTTATCAATTTGCAAAAAGAAACAGCCATGCTTTGGGCTATGGAAGAAGCTTTGAAGTGTGAAGGTTTGGCTGCCGTTATTGGTGAAATAAAAGAACTGAGTTTTACCGCATCGAGGCGGTTACAATTAGCTGTTGAACAAAGCAGGGTTACAGGTTTTATCATTCGTAATAATCCCCGTACCATAAACACCACTGCCTGTGTTACCCGATGGAAAATTACTGCTTTATCCAGCGAAATGGAAGATGGTTTACCCGGCGTAGGTTTTCCCCGGTGGAATGTAGATTTATTAAAAGTAAGAAACGGAAATCCAGGTAAATGGCAGATAGAATTTAAGGCAGGTAGCTTCAGATATATTTATAAAACGACTGTTATTCCCCAACAACTACATCAAAAAACGGGATGATATGCGTAAACGTTTTGTATCAGTCTGGTTCCGTCATCTTACAACGGATTGGTTGCTCCGTCGCCAACCGGAATTAAAAAATTTACCTATTGTTATTGTTACAAAAGACCATGGACGCATGATGGTAACAGCAGCAAATGCATTGGCCCAAAAACAGGGAGTAGATACAACTATTGCATTGGCAGATGCAAGGGCTTTCATTCCTAACCTGCAATATTTTGATGAAGAGCCGGAACGTGCAGCCAGGTTACTTGCCGGTCTTGCGGAATGGTGCATTCGTTATACGCCAATAGTAGCTATTGATTTACCCGATGGGCTTTTGCTGGATGTTACCGGCTGTCCCCATCTTTGGGGAAGTGAACAAGCATATCTGGCAGACATCACTAAAAGGTTAAATAATTTTGGCTATCATACCAGCTGTGCAATGGCAGATACGGTTGGCACTGCCTGGGCGGTTGCCCGGTATGGAAGCAACCATTTAATTATTGAAACAGGTAATCAATTTACGGCCCTGCTTACTTTACCACCGGCTGCACTCAGGCTGCAGGCAACCACAACAGAACGTTTAGAAAAGCTGGGACTAAGGCAAATACAACATTTTATCAATATGCAACGTACTGCATTGCGCAGGCGTTTTGGAAAAGAATTATTGCAGCGGTTAAACCAGGCATTGGGTTTTGAAGAAGAAAATATTGAACCGGTAATACCCCTTGTTTTATACCAGGAAAGATTGCATTGCCTTGAACCAATTGTATCAGCAACTGGTATTGAGATTGCATTACAACGATTACTGGATACTTTATGTAACCGGTTTTTAAAAGAAGAAAAAGGACTTCGTAAAGCCTTATTAAAATGTTTGAGGGTAGATGGAAAAATAAATACAATAGTTATCGGTACCAACCGCCCTTCCAGCAACAGCAAACATTTATTTAAATTATTTGAAGATAAGATTGCTTCCATTGAACCCGCCTTGGGCATTGAACTATTTATTTTGGAAGCGCCCATTGTAGAAGAACTTTCACCGGTACAGGAAAAATTATTTCAAGGAAATGCCGGGTTAAATGATACGGGTTTAGCAGAATTACTGGACAGGATTGGTGGTAAGCTAGGCTCTCATCACATCCATCGCTATGTGCCGGCAGAACACTACTGGCCGGAACGTTCTTTTAAACAGGCTGCTACGCTGCATGAAGAAACAGGTACCGGCTGGAAAGTAGAAAAACCCCGACCCTTGCAAATTTTATCAAAGCCAGAACCAATTGATGTAACCGCACCTGTGCCGGATTATCCTCCAATGAATTTCAGGTACAAAGGAAAATTACACAGCATCGCCAAAGCAGATGGGCCTGAAAGAATTGAACAGGAATGGTGGCTGCAGCAAGGGCAGCACCGGGATTATTATTATGTGGAAGATACTGAAGGGCATCGGTACTGGTTGTTCCGTTCCGGGCATTACGACATGGCTAAATCTTATCAATGGTTTATTCATGGCTTTTTTGCATAAATGACAAGTAGCATGAATTATACAGAATTACAGGTAACCTCCAATTTCAGTTTTCTCCGTGGTGCTTCTCATCCGGACGAACTGGTAGAACATGCAGTAGCATTGGGTTATACTGCTATTGCCATCACCGACCGAAATAGTTTTGCAGGTATCGTTCGGGCCCATGTTGCTGCAAAAAAAAAGGGCATCCGTATTATTGTTGGCTGCAGGCTCGATTTATTGGATGGTATTTCTCTGCTTGCTTATCCAACTACCATCCAGGCTTATTCACAATTATCTAACCTGCTCACCCTGGGAAACCGCCGGGCAGAAAAAGGCGAATGCCATCTCTATAAAAAAGATATTTACCAGTATGCAGCAGGTATAAAGTTTATACTGGTGCCACCTGAAAGATTGAATGAGTTGTTTGAATTTGATACGTCTTTTTTAATTGCGGCAAAAGAATATAAGCAGGCTTTGGGAGATGATTTGTATATAGCCGCCAGCCGCCGTTACCAGGGTGATGACAGTAAATATTTATACAGGCTTGCACAACTATCTGCCCAATTAAACATACCCATGGTTGCTACCAACGATGTGCATTACCATGAACCTTTAAGAAGACAGTTGCAGGATATTGTAACCTGCATACGGGAAAAATGCACTATCCATACCGCAGGTTATTTGTTACATCCCAATGCTGAAAGATATTTAAAACCATCCACTGAAATGTTTCGGTTGTTTGTACAATATCCTGGTGCAATTGAACGTACGCAGGAGATTGCAGCGGCCTGTACTTTCTCCCTGGACGAATTAAAATATGAATATCCTGTAGAGCTAACAACGGAAGGTCGTACACCGCAGCAAGAAATAACCTGCATAGCCTGGGAAGGCGCCCGGAAAATTTATGGAGATGTATTGCCGGAAAAAATAAGCAAATCCATACAACACGAGTTGATGCTGATTAAGGAAATGAATTTTGCAGCCTATTTTCTTACGGTGTATGATATTGTTTGCTTTGCCAGAAGTCAGGGTATCCTGTGCCAGGGACGTGGCTCGGCTGCCAACTCCACCATTTGTTTTTGTTTGGGTATTACCTCTGTTAACCCTACCAAATTCGATTTGCTTTTTGAACGTTTTATTTCTACTGCCCGCAATGAACCACCGGATATTGATGTTGATTTTGAACATGAACGCAGGGAAGAAGTAATGCAGTATGTGTTTAAAAAATATGGTCGTGACAGGGCAGCTATTGTAGCCACCGTAACGCAACAACAGCAGAAAGGTGCTATCCGGGATGTAGGTAAGG
This sequence comes from Chitinophagaceae bacterium, assembly GCA_025360525.1. Lineage (GTDB taxonomy): Bacteria > Bacteroidota > Bacteroidia > Chitinophagales > Chitinophagaceae > Ferruginibacter. The sequence continues at coordinate 13,946 of JANYCA010000024.1, forward strand.
CGATGGGTTTATCTGTTGATACAATTAGTAAATTATCAGAATCCCTGTGGGAGTTTACAGATGACTGGTTTAAAGGAAAACAATTAACCGAACAGGGTTTTAATCCTGCTGATAAACACTTGCATAAAGTGCTTGAACTCACGAGGGAATTTATGGGTTTTCCCCGACAGCTTGGGCAACATACCGGTGGCTTTGTAATTACCAATAGTAAACTATCTGACCTATGCCCCATTATGAATGCCCGAATGGTTGATCGTACCTGTATTGAATGGAATAAGGATGATATTGATGCACTCGGCTTTATGAAAATAGATGTGCTGGCATTGGGGATGCTCACCTGCATTCGCAAAGCTTTTGATATGGCTAAAGAAAATTATGGACTTGATTTAACGCTGGCGAATATACCGCAGGATGATCCTGCGGTGTACGAAATGATTTGCCATGCCGATACCATCGGTGTTTTTCAAATTGAAAGCAGGGCCCAGCAAAGTATGTTACCAAGATTAAAACCACGTTGCTTTTACGACCTGGTAATTGAAGTAGCCATCGTAAGACCCGGCCCTATACAAGGCGATATGGTACATCCTTATTTAAGAAGGCGCAATGGCGAAGAACCAGTAGAATATCCATCACCCGAATTAAAAGAAATATTAGGCCGCACATTGGGTGTACCATTATTTCAGGAACAGGCGATGAAGATAGCAATTGTGGCAGCAGGATTTACTGCTGCCGAGGCAGATGAATTACGCCGTAGTATGGCCACCTTTAAGGCAAAGGGATTGGTTACAAAATTCCAGGAAAAACTTACCAAAGGCATGTTGGAACGAGGCTATGAATTAGCCTATGCCCAACGTGTTTTTAAACAACTGGAAGGCTTTGGAAGCTATGGTTTTCCGGAAAGTCATGCGGCAAGTTTTGCATTGCTGGTATATGTTTCGTCCTGGATAAAATGTTTTTATCCCGATGTGTTTTGCTGTGCATTATTAAACAGTATGCCCATGGGGTTTTATCAGCCTGCACAATTAATTGGGGATGCTATAAAGCACGGCGTACAAGTAAAACCTGTTGATATCAATTTTTCGGATTGGGATAATAAAATGGAAGAAAAATCAGGAAAGTATTGGATAATTCGATTAGGCTTTCGCCAGATAAAAGGTTTGCGAAAAGAGGATACAGCAATGTTGATAGCAAACAGAAAGGAACCTTATACCAGCATCAATGCGCTTCGTGATATTGCCCTGCCCGAAGGAGCGTTGGATAAATTAGCAGATGCAGATGCATTCCGCTCTATTGGCCTCGACAGGCGGCAAGCATTGTGGGAAGTATCCACCAAAGACAGGCCGGTTGCCATGTTTACAGGGCAGCCTGCAGCAGATGCAGCCGTCGAAAATATACAACTACCCATTATGTCAGCATCCGAGCATGTATTTCAAGATTATGCTGCAACAGCATTTTCATTAAAAGCTCATCCAGTAAGTTTTGTAAGAGAAAAGTTAGACCAGCTTCGCATAACAGCTACCAATCAACTAGCAACGCTTAAAGATGGAGCATTTGTAAAAGTAGCAGGACTTGTGTTGGTTCGCCAACGACCCGGCACTGCAAAAGGTATTTGTTTTATGACCATTGAAGATGAAACCGGCTTTGCCAACCTGGTAATTTTTGAAAAACTTTTTGACGAATTCAGAAAAGAAATTTTACAATCTAAACTAATAATGGTAGAAGGTAAGTTACAAATTGAAGGAGAAGTAATTCATGTGATTGTAAAACGCTGTTACGATTTTTCTAAATTGTTGCGGCAGCTTACAGCATCTAAAACCAATGATCCGCAGGTATTAACATTGGCTTATGCCGATGAAAAATCTGTTCCTGCACATGCTCAAAATAATAAGCAAAAATTAAAGGCTGAAGAAGAAGAAAATGTTTTTTATGGTGGAAGGAATTTTAAGTAGAAATGACCTAGAGCTTACTAATTTGAGGATTTGCATCCATGTAGTATTTTATCTTTGTTAACTAAAAAGTCTATCGCAATTTTTTACTCGTTTAAAAGTGATTTTAACCTTTGCAAATCATACAACGGTCAATCTTTTTTACCTTCTTTCTCTTTCTTCATCATATTTTCCTCTTTCACATTTTTCTTTGGTTCTGGTAAGCGGCCACGCTTGTATATAATGAGGCCGTTTAAAAAATTACGCAAAACTTGGTCCCCAGCTTCTACATATCCTTCGTGGTCTTCATTTCTAAAAAGATCTCCCAAAGCACCCTTGGTAATTTTAAAATCCACCAGTTCAAGAATTTCAATTATATCATCATTCCGCAGCGATAAGGCTACCCTTAATTTCTTCAGTATATCGTTGTTGCTAAGCATGGCTGTAATTATTGTTACGTTGCCAAAGGTATAAATAATCGTTTACCAGCAGCGATTAATGCAACAATATGTAAAGTAAATCTGTAATGTTAAAAAAATAGAAAAGGTTCTTTATTATTACACACTAAAGCTTTAAAGTTCTTTCCATCATTTTTAATTCTAGTGTCCTACCTTTGTACGCTAACATAAATTTTAGTAGAAAATGATATCAGGTTTTGCAAATAATATTTCCCATACACGATTAGAAGTAATGCAATTTCTTGCCCAGAAGATGGATAGTATTGTGGACACTTATTTAAAAAAAATTGATGAAAACTGGCAACCATCCGACCTATTGCCCGATAGTACCACAGACACATTTCTTACCGATGTAAAGGAATTACAACAGGAATGCAAAGAATTGCCCTACGACTACCTGGCGGTATTGGTAGGCGATATTATAACTGAAGAAGCCCTGCCAACTTACGAAAGCTGGCTGATGGATGTTGAAGGAATCGGAAAAACCGACCGGGAAGGCTGGAGCAAATGGATTAGAATGTGGACAGCAGAAGAAAACCGCCATGGCGATTTGCTGAATAAATATGTTTACCTGTCCGGTCGTGTAAACATGCGCCAAATGGAAATAAGCACCCAATACCTGTTAGCAGATGGATTGGATAATGGGGCAGCACGTGATCCTTACCGGAATTTTGTGTACACTTCTTTCCAGGAAATGGCTACCAATATATCTCATCGCCGCACAGCCACACTTTCTAAACAATATGGCAATAACCAGTTGTCAAAAATCTGCGGACTTATTTCAGCGGATGAATTAAGGCATGCCAAAGCTTATAAGAGTTTTATCACCAGCATTTTTGAAATTGATGCCAGCGAAATGATGCTGGCTTTTGAAGATATGATGCGCAAGAAAATTGTAATGCCTGCTCATTTCCTTCGCCAGCAGGGCGAAAAAATTGGTGCAACTTTTTCTCATTTCAGTGATGCGGCCCAGCGGCTGGGAGTATACACTTCAGCGGATTATACAGATATTTTAGAAAGCCTTGTAAAAGAATGGAATATCTCCAATATTACCGGCCTTAATGACGCTGCCGAAAAAGCAAGAGACTACCTGATGGCTTTACCCCAGCGTTTTAGAAGAATTACAGACCGTGCCAGTACTAAAGCGCCACTGCAATACGAGTTTAACTGGATTACCCGGTAAACGCTATGCAACACGTTTTAAAATTCCCAATTAATAGTTCAATATTAGATCAACTTGAAGAAAATGATTATCTCATTGCTCTGTTGATAAAGTAATATTTGCAATTACCAGGTTGAAAACTTCTTTGGTAATAAAATTGATATTTCTCTACTTCTATTTTAATTCGGACACCTGCAAAACAGGTGTATTTGGCTGCAGTTTTTCCTGCTTACTTTTATCAAGCTGATAAGGCAAATGATATTGCTTGTAAAATTGCTTTTTAAAATCTTTGTAATGACTAACAGCGCCAAACACACTCATTAGTTTAATATAATACCAGGCAAAATCTACCTGGTGTGGTTTAAAACCGCTTCGGGCACTCTTAGGAAAAAGGTGATGATTGTTGTGCCATTCGCCTGCCACAATCCCCGGCCATAGCTGGTTTACAGAATTATCTTTTTGATTATAGTCAATACCCTCCCTTTGTTTATCTTCCCCTTTTCCATGACCTTCATAATTAAATGTACGCACCCCAACTGCCCAAAAACACGCCGCTCCAAACAAACTGCAGGCCAATGCATGGCCGCCCATTAAATAAAAAGCCATGTACCAAAAAGACCAATTCAACATCCATGACATTACTGCTCTTAGAGGATTGGCATATGATCCCCAATGTTTATATTGAGCATAGGTATTTGGTTTTAAGCCCGTATGTTTCATTAGTAATTTAACCCTGTTGTAATCCGCCTCTGATAAATCTTTTGCAATGGGCTGGTGATTAACATCTGCTAAAAAACAATACAAAAATCCGGCATGGGCATTATAAGGATCACCGGGTTCATCGGATTTAGCATGATGTACATGATGAGAAATAACATAAATCTCTTCGGGAATTACATTGATGGTAAGATTTTGCGTGAACAGCCGCCAAAATGCATTGCGAAATTTATACGCTCCATGAGTACAGTACCGGTGATGCCAAATGGTGCCATGAGTTCCCATAATGATCATACTGTAAACAAATGCTGCAGCAAATGTCCATACATTAAGGAAGTAAAATACGAATACAATAAAAAATGGCAGCAGGCATAAAACTTTAAGCCAGCTAAAAAATGGCAACCAGTTGGTTGTGGTTTTAAATAAATTTAACCTGGAAAAGAATTCACTAAAAAGCTGGCTGGTTGTAGGTTTTATTAATATTCCCTTATCATCTTTCCAGCCATAGGATGGCGGTTGTAACACATGGTCTAAAAATGGCATCGCTTAGCTGTTTTGTAAAAATCACAAACCATATTTTGAAAAAAGCGATCAACTAAAAAAGCCATCAGCCTAATTTACCTGCGCCGGGTTTCACTAATACGAAGTTGTAATTATTGGTAACTGTTTTAATGTATATTTGATATTGGAATTCTAATTACTTACAACTGCAGCATCCGCAAATGGCGATCGAAAAGTGGAGTAGAATACAGTAATGATAATATTACAACTGAAAGATAGGCAATACCTGTTGTATTTCAACAGCTGGCAAATTAATAATTTCAATAACTACTGCTCAACTATGAATCGAAAAGATTAACTGTTTGAGAAGTTCAATTATTTTGCCAGATGTCTCAATCGTTGTGAATACCTGAATTAGCTGCATAGTTCAAAGAATATTTGCGCTTGAATTTCTTTTTACTGATGGCTATTAAGACATAAAAAGAGATAGCACTTATCTGTGCTTCTATTTGTAACACTGAGGAATAAAAAATCCTCTGTTTAAAATCCATTTACTCATGTTCTTTGTGGTAAACCCTCTGCGGAAACTCCATTTACTCATGTTCTCTGGTTTATAGTCCCCGGCTCCAAACCTCTTTACCGTCTACAAATGTTTTCAATACTTTTATTTGTGTGATTTCATTTAGAGCAGTAGTCAATGGGTTTTTATCAAGCAGGATAAAATCTGCCAATTGACCATTTTGTAAACTTCCAAACCGAGTTTCTCCGCCAATTGTTGCAGCACTGATGGTATAAGCTTTTAAAGCTGCTGCCATAGAAATACTTTCTTCGGGTGCAATTACTTCACCCTCATTGGTGCTTCGGGTAATAGCCGCAGAAATACCTTTTAAAGGATTAAAGTTTTTCACCACCGGCGCATCAGATGACAAGGCCATTAAAATATCCTGCTGCAAAACAGATTGCACAGGATAGCATTGGTTGAGGTAATCATCATCGAGGTATTGAATAAAATTTTTACCCAATTCACTTAAAAAAATAGTTTGCATACTGCACGCAATATTGTTGGCAGCCATTGATTCCAAATGCTTTTTTTCGGGCAGGCCCAAATGTTCAATTCGCTTTATTACGGATGGAAAATCTTTGCAAAGATCCTGATATACATCAATCACCATTTCAATAGCGGCATCGCCAATGGCGTGTGTAGCAACGCCTAATCCCTTCTCCATGCATTGCCTGCTGAGTTGGGTATAGCGATCTTTATTCAACCTGAGTACGCCTTGTTCTGTGCTATTTTTATAATGCTTTTTTAGTGCCGAGGTTTTACCACTTAAACCACCATCTGCAAAAAATTTCACCGTATTTATTTGCATAAAATCGCTGCTGTATGGCTTCGGAATGGGGTAGGCATCATTACTGCCATCGGGTAAAATTATGGGCAATGCATTCAACCGAAAACCCAGTTCGCCTGCAACATCCATTTCTTTGTAAGCCTTTATCAGCAGGGGATCTACAGCAGGATCGGTAGCTGCTGTAATGCCGTATTGGTACATTTCTTCCCTGCAGGCACGGATCATAATTTTCAAGTCTTCAATAGAATAAGGGGGTATTTTATTGGTAACTAAACCAAGTGCAGTTTCATTCAAAATACCAGTTGGTTTTCCATCTGCACCTAATTGGATAGTACCTCCTACTGGTGAAACAGTAGTATGATCAATACCAGCCATTTCCAACGCCTTGCTGTTGCATACGGCAATATGTGCACAGGTGCGAATGAGATAAATTGGTTTTTCTATGCTCGCTTTATCTAGATCATCCTTGGTAGGCATGCTTTTTTCCTGCCAGGCTGCTTCATTAAATCCACGGGCTGTTATCCATTGCAAATGCGGATTTTTTTGATGGTAATCTTTTATTAATTGTACCAGCTCATCCTTGCTTTTTACGCCCCGTACATCCAGCATAAAAGTTTTAAGATTGCCCACTTTCCAGATATGAATATGAGAATCATTAAAGCCGGGCATCAATGTTTTTCCACCGGCATCTATCACCTGTGTTTCAGGTTGGATAAGGCTTTTCAGTTCTTCATATGTACCAATGGCTTCAATGGTATTTCCATTAATGGCAATGGCATCATTGCCGTTGGCATTGTATCCTTCCTGAAAAGAAAGGAGGTTGGCATTGTGTATTAAAAGATTGGTCACGGTGATGAAATTGTAGTATGAATTTTATATCGTTATAGTCAACCAGGGTTAATATATTTCGCCAGACCCAGGGGTGCATGCCGGGCTAGAAACAACCATGGGTTTCACCCATGGTTACTCATATTCAAGTCCTTCGGACTTGGTAAATACAGATTGAACTTTATAAATATCTTACCAAGTATCTTTCAAAAAAAAATCGTAAGATCTCTTTAATTGAATTTAATATCCTTGTAAACTACTATTTTCCCCCTTTTGGGGATAGGGGCAGATAGGGGGTTTACCGCTTCTCCTGCGCTCTTGCAATGGCGTCTTGCAGCACCTGTAAGCCTTCTATCAGTTGCTCATTGGTGATGGCAATGGGTGGCAGCAGGCGAATACAATTGCTAAACAATCCTGCCCTGATCATAATTAAGCCATGCGCTACTGCATCACGGATTATTTCAAGCGTGGCATCTGCATCAGGCTCTTTGCTGGTTCGGTCTTTTACAAACTCTACCAAACGCATGGCGCCAATGCCCCTTACATCGCCTATCAATTTGTATTTCTCTTTCCAACCTTCCATGGTGGTGCGGATGATTTCACCTACTTCATTTACCCGGTTTAAAAACTCCGGCGATTGCAAAATTTTAATGGCTTCAATAGCTGCTACGCACACAACCGGATTACCGCCATACGTGCCACCCACCCCACCTGGATGCGGTGCATCCATCATTACGGCCCTGCCCGTAACTGCACTAATCGGCATGCCTGCTCCAATAGATTTTGCGCTTACTACCATATCAGGAATCACACCGCTGTGTTCGCAGGCAAATAGTTTTCCAGTACGGCCGGCACCGCATTGTATTTCATCTGCAATAAAAACAATACCATGTTTGTCGCATACTTCCCTCAGCTTGTGCAGGTAAGCGGCGGGCATTGGCAAAAATCCACCTTCGCCCATAACAGGCTCAATAATGATGGCTGCTAGTGAATCGGGATCAACCTGGGAGATGAATGATTCTTCGAGTTTTTTTATACAATAATTTACATACTGCTCTTCCGTCATTCCATCAATACCACGGTAAGTATTGGGTGCCGGTATGCGGTAAATATCCGGCACAAAACTGCCAAAGCCTTTTTTAAACAAAGCATATTTGCTGGTAAGACTCAACGTAAGCAGGGTGCGGCCATGATAGGCTCCTTCAAAGCAAAGCACCGCATTTCTTTTGGTATAATACTTGGCAATATTGATGGCGTTTTCTACCGCCTCGGAACCCGAGCAAGCGAGCAATGTCTTTTTAGGAAAATCGCCGGGAGTGGCATTGTTGAGCAATTCTGCCAAATCCAAATATGGTTCAATAGTAGTGACCAGCGTACAAGTATGAATGTATTTATCCAACTGTGCCTTCATGGCATCTACCACTTTTTCGTTACTATGCCCAACATTGATCATACCGATACCGCCTGCAAAATCAATCAACTGATTTCCATCCACATCCCACACCAATGCACCGTGTGCCTTATCTACCACAACATCGGTTGACTTTGCCAAACCAGCAGGCAACAGGTTTTTTCTTCTTTCCAAGGCATCCAAACCTTTGGGTCCGGGTAAGCTTGTTTTTAATTGTATATATGCCATAAAATTTATTTTAAAATTTTGGTGAAATGATGTGCCACAATATTGAATCCTTTGTTTAGGTAAAGCCGATGAGCATCCGTTCGCTGGTGACCGGAGTCGAGTGCTACACATTTGTATCCTTCTGCCAATGCATGTTGTTCTACAAAATCCAATAGCATACCTGCATAGCCTTTTCCACGATAGGCTGGTAATGTTACCAAGTCGTCAATGTAAAAATGTTTGCCATTGTACAGCAATTGCAGGTAGCGATAACCAACTGCTGCTACTGCTTTTCCGTCTTCTGAAATAAACGCAAGTTGATAACCTTCTCTAATCATTTGTTGCAGCATTGGCACAAATTCGTCCTTCACCAAATGTGGCCTCAGCTCCGTCAACACTTCCCAGCATTGGAGTATGTCTTCAGTTGAATTGCATGTTTGTATTGTCATGTACTCTTTATATTTTTTTATCAATATCAATTTTTATCAGCACACCATAATTACCACAGGCAGGGTCATTGAGGTATTCGGCAATTAAAGCAATGGGCTCAAATCCAATTCTCATTTGCGGTGTAATGGTGGGGTCGGTTCTTTTTCCCTGCAATAATTCTTCATAATAATCTTCGCCACTTATATGATCGCTTACCCCGCCATAACCATTGAGCATACCTACTGTAACTTGACCTCTTAAGCCTAAATGAGCTGCTACTTCGTGTCTTGCCCTGTATAAAAATCTGGATAATCCCTTGCCCCGATAATCGGGATGTACACCTACATCCAAACCATATAACCAATCGCCATGGGGGTTGTGATTGGTAAGCCAACCGCCTGCAATGGTTTCTTTAAACGTGTGGTGATAATGTTCAAAATCGAAATTGCTACGCATGGTGGTTGTCATGCCAATTACTTTATCATTGTCTGTAATTACAAATTGTCCTTCGGGAAACAATTCCAGGTGACGCCGGTAGTGGACTGCCAGTATTAACTCATCTTCACCAAGTGTTGGGAATACGATTCTTTGTAAGGTCTCCAGTTCATCGGCATGGGCTGCCTGCATGTGCTGCACGACCAGCCCGTTAGTAATTTCTTTGTAATAGTTTGATATGAGTGCTTCCATTATGCTGCAATCGTTTTTAAAAAATATTGTTGTTGTTTGTTAGCTACTATCATTTGCTATGCTGCAAAAAATAATCTACAATCTGATCATCAATTTATTCGTCCTTTTATTTTACCCAACCCAAAAACCCATTGCCACATAAGCCACGCAAGTAAGCACAAACGACACCAGGGCAAATGGCAATTGCGTAATACCATGTTGATAGTTATTGCACTCGGCGCCTTGTGCTGCAAGGATGGTAGCATCGCTGTAAAAACAGGCATGCGCACCAAATGCACCAGCACTTACCACGGCCCCAATGCAGAGCCATATATTGCAATGCAAAGCCGCTGCCAGCGGTATTACCAGCGGAATAGCAATGGCATACAAACCCCATGAATTGCCCGTGGTAAATGCAACTATTCCCAAAGAAATAAAAATTGCCAATGGTAGAAAATGTTTGTTAACATTGGGCGATACCACCTGGATGATATATTGTGTTAACCCCATTTCGTCACCAATATTTTTTAGCAGATAAGATAGTAACAGCAACACCAAAGCAAATAGCATACTCTTCATCCCTTCAATGGTGGCAGTGGACAATTCCTTAAAGGGTGCTACTTTTTTAAAAGAATAAAAAGCGATGGTAAATATCAAAGCAGTGATCACTCCTTTCAATGCATCCAAATCAAAAAAAATGGTGCAGCCTATCAATACTACTATGGGCAAAATAAGGTACCAGATACTGGATTTTTTTTGCTCGTCAAATACTTCCACATCCAATTTAAATTCTTCCGAATCATCAGGAATTAACTGTCCGGTAGTTGCTGCCCTCAGGTTGGCTTTTTTCATTTTCCAGATGATGGGCATGATACCAAAAATAACCAGTGGCACCATTAAATATTGTATCCAACCATAAGCAATAAAGGGGATGATGTGGAGGTAATTGGCAATGCCTTTTCCTACAGGTACCAGCTTACTATCTTCCAATAATTTGCCAATAAAAATTACCCAGGTAGAAATAGGCACAATTACGCAAATGGGCACCGCTGTTGAGCTTACTACAAAAGCCAACAACTCTCTTGGCACTTTATAATGATCAGTAATTTTTTTCATGGTGGTGCCGGTAGTGAGTGCATTGAGGTAGTCATCTACAAACAAAAACGAGCCAAAAAGCCAGGTGGCCAAAAGCGATTTTTTTCTATTACCCACAAACTGCAACATGTAATTTCCAAAGGCCAGTACGCCTCCACTGCGGATCATCAAATTGATCAATGCACCATACAAACTGCACACCATGATCACCCAAACCATCAATTCGTTTTGCATCACTTTGGTAAAAGATGCAATGATGGCATTGAAAAAATCTCCCTTTGCAATGATGACATAACCTGCCAAACAACCAATCAGCAATGGCTCCAGCGACAGCCTTGTGCGGATGGCAATTATCACCACAATAAGCGGAGGTACTAGTGATATGATGCCAAAATTTTGCATAGATAATTTAAATAGATTAGAGGTTTAGGGTTTAGTGGTTTAGTGGTTAGAGTTTTTAAGTTTAATGTTTGAGTTGATTTTGTAGCTTAGTATGACTAGGTTTTAGTTGTTATAATTTTTCGGTTTACAAAATTTCTTTTGTCGCTACTCAGCATAAACTATATAATTTCTTACTCTTGCCCTACCCCCCTTTATGGGATGGGGGCCTTTCCCCGCTACTCAGCAGCAACCCCCAATAATCTTACACTTGCCTTACCCCCCCTTTTAAGGCCGGGGGCTTTTACCCCCCTTTAGGGGATGGGGGCTGCCGGGGCTGCCTACAATCCCCCAATACTCACCAGTTTTTTCTCCAAATATTCATACAATCCTTCAGCACCACTCTCATGCCCCTGACCGCTATAATTCCAGCCACCAAAAGGAAGTTCGGTGCCATGTGGTGTCCATTCGTTGATGCCCACCATACCAAAATTTAATTGCTCCGAAGCCAGCATGGCGGTTTTAATATTGTTGGTAAATACATAAGATGACAAACCATATTCTGTGTCATTGGCTTTTGCAATCGCATCTTCAAAACTGTCGAAAGAAAACAAGGGAAGCACCGGCCCAAAAATTTCATTCCTTGCCAGGGTGGATTGCTGGGTTAAATTTCCTACCACCGTTGGTTGTACATAATAACCTTTGCCATCAATTTTCATAGCATCGCCGCCTGTTAATATTTCAGCACCCTCGGCTTTTGATTTTGCCAGTAAATCCAACACACTTTCCTGTTGCTTTGCTGTAATTAACGAACCAATATTTACACCCTCCTCAAAACCACCACCAACTTTTAACTCACTTACATATTTGGTTACCAGTTGGCTAAATTGCTGGTAGATATTTTTGTGCACATAAAAACGTTGCGGTGCAATACACACCTGTCCGTTGTTCCTGAATTTTGCTGCGGCGGCTCCCTTGGCAATAGCATCCACATCTACATCATCAAAAATTAATACCGGCGCATTGCCACCTAATTCAAGTGATAATTTGGTATGTGTAGCAGAAGCACCATCCATTAATAATTTTCCCACTCTTGTGCTACCGGTAAAACTTATTTTTTTTAACTGACGGTGTTGCAACATGGCATCGCCAATGGAAGCTGCATTGCCAGTTAAAACATTCAACACTCCTTTTGGTAAACCTGCGGCAATCAACGCTTCTGCAAGGTGCACCCCTGCAAGCGGCGTACTTTCCGAGGGTTTGGCCACCACCGTACAACCAGCAGCTAGTGCCGCAGCCCAGGCACGGGCAGGATTATACGCAGGAAAATTCCATGCAGTAATTACACCAATTACACCCATTGGTTGCCAAATGGTGGAGCTACGTTTATCTATCCTGTTAGTAGGAATTGTTTTGCCACAGCTGCGTTTACCTTCCTCTGCATACCATTCAAATAAATTGCCGGCTACGGCCCATTCGCCTTTTGCTTCTGCCAAAGGTTTACCGCTTTCCAGCACCATATCCTTTGCAAATTCGGCCACATTCTCCCGAATGTATTGGGCTGCTTTTTTCAATATTTCTGCCCTGAAATAAGGCGTGGTTTTGCCCCAGGTTTTAAAGGCTTCGGCCGCTGCATCAATCGCAGCATTGCAATCTTTTTCGTTGGCATAGCTGATGCTGTCAATCACTTCTTCTGTTGCCGGATTGATCAAATCAATACGGGCATTGTCAATGGCTTGTCGCCATTCGCCGTTAATAAATTGTTGTACACTCATGGTTATTTTTTTAGTCCGTTTTTACAACGGGTGATTTTTTATTTTAGGGCTATCGGCTGTTGAATTTCCATCGACTTTTGTTCCGGCTTTTCGCTGCAAGCCCTCATCCCGCCTATCGGACGGGATGAGGGGCTTTCCGCTTCAATCCGGCATCCATTGGGCTGTTGAATTGCTATTGGGCTTTATCCACATGATCGGTTTTGTATCGCCTTTTTAATTCAACTGATTTTGCCCAACTATCGGCTACACTATTTCGCCCTTTTAGGGCTAACATTTTTGTTGCGTTTGTTAATCCTGAGGTTTTACCCCGGGCTAAGGTGTTTCGCCCTTTCAGGGCTATTGATAGAAAAATCTGTCAACTTTACACCCATTAAAAGCTGGACAACCTTTGAACGTCAACCCTATATTTCCTTCAATACAATTTCAATAATGTTTCGAAGAACTTTCCCAAGGTCGATCACCTTTAGAAGGTGATCGATCTTATGCAGGCTGTATGCGTTTGAAAACTAACCCAATATTTCCTTCAACCCATTTTCAATAATATCCAATCCTTTGTTCAATAAATCTTCGCTGATTACCAATGGACTCAACACCCTTATTACATTACCATTTACCCCTGCACTTATTACGATCAATCCATTGTTGGCGCAATAAGCAATCAGTTTTTTACAGGTATCTGCATCCGGCTGAAACGGATCATTGTTCTTGATCAGCTCAAAAGCCATCATGGCGCCAAGTCCACGTACATTGCCAATGGCTGTAAAATCTTCTTTCATTTCGTTGAAACGCCTGCGAACAATATTGCCCACATTTTCGCCCAATGCATTGATGTTGATTTCTTCCATGTATTGAATGGTGGCAATAGCTGCTGCACAACAAACCGGGTTACCGGGGTACGTGCCTCCAATGGTGGATGGCTTGCAACTGTCCATGATATGTGCCTTGCCAATTACACAGCCTATCGGCATGCCACTACCCATTGATTTTGCCCAGGTAGAAATATCCGGTGTTACGCCAAAATGCTCATACGCAGCCCATTTACCAGTGCGGCCAAAACCACTTTGCACCTCATCCAGAATAAGGATGATGCCGTATTCGTCGCAGATTTTTCTTAATCCTTGAAGGTATTTTGCCGGCACAACATTAAAGCCGCCTTCGCCCTGCACCGGTTCAATAATAATAGCGGCCACTGCAGTTTGCGGCACATTGGTATGAAAGAAATTTTCCAGTTCCCGAAGGTGCAAATCAGCAAAATCATCTTCACTCATACCATTGCCATAGCGGTAGGTATCCGGAAAAGGCAGGCGGTAAACTTCCGGCGCAAATGGGCCACAACCCAGCTTGTATCCTACTTTAGAAGTCAGCGTCATCGACATCATGGTACGACCATGAAAAGCCCCATCATAACAAATAATGGCTTGTCTGCCGGTTGCCTGCCGGGCTATTTTTATGGCATTCTCCACACTCTCTGCACCTGAGTTGGTAAGCATTACTTTGGTATGCTCTCCATGCGGAAAAAGAGTTGCCAGTTTTTCCGCCAGCTGCATGTACAGTTCATACGAAGCC
>JANYCA010000025.1 GCA_025360525.1 Chitinophagaceae bacterium
ACGGGCTGTATTTTATTGGGCTCATCAAATGAATTATAATCCTGTAATTTTTTTGAAGTAATTATTTTTCCTGACACCGCTGTATATTTTGATCCATTGATGTGGATGCTGATATCCTGCGATTTAGAAGCATCAATATTAACCAGCGAAATATGCGTTACACCATTTTTATCTTTAGATGCGGATGCAGATACTGCAGGTAGTTTTTCATTTTCAAATGTGTAATCATTTGAAATTATTTTTACCGGAAGCATGGTAGCATCCTGGTGCACGTTGTACATTTCCATAACATGGTAGGTAGGCGTAAGAATCATCTTTTCTTTATTGGTAAGAATAACAGCCTGCAATACATTAACGCATTGAGCAAGATTTGCAATCCTTACCCTGTTGGCATGATTATTAAATACATTTAATGTTACGCCTGCAATCATAGCGTCTCTGATGGTATTTTGCTGGTATAGAAAACCAGGATTAGTACCTTTTTCAACATCGTACCACCCTCCCCATTCATCTACTACCAGGGCAACTTTTTGTTGCGGATCGTATTTATCCATAACAGCAGCATGTTTAGTTACCAGCTCTTCCATCAACAATGCCTGCTTCATTATTCCAAAATATTGCGCTTCACTAAATTCTATTGCTGCACCTTTTTTGTTCCAGTCAAGTACGGAATAATGATGCATGGCCACACCGCCCAGCATATTTAGTGGAATATTTTTCATCAGGGTTTCTGTCCAGTTATAATCTGCATCGTTTGCGCCGGAAGCGATCCGCATTAAGCCACCGCTATTTTCCCAGTCTGAAATAAACGTTGCAAATGTGCGGTATTGATCAGCATAATATTCCGGTTTCATATTACCGCCACAGCCCCAGGCTTCGTTACCAATGCCCCAGAATTTTACCTTCCATGGTTCTGCCCTGCCATTTTGTTTACGCAAGTCGCTCATAGGGCTTTTGCCGTTGAAGTTGCTGTACTGCACCCAATCGGCCAACTCCTGTACAGTACCACTCCCTACATTTCCGGAGAGGTAAGGTTCTGCACCTAATAGTTCGCACATATTTAAAAAATCGTGGGTACCAAAACTGTTGTCTTCGGTAACACCGCCCCACCATTTATTTACCATTGAAGGTCTTTTATTTTTTGGCCCAATACCATCTTTCCAATGATAGGTATCTGCAAAGCAACCACCCGGCCAGCGCAGGTTAGGGATTTTTAATTTTTTTAAAGCATCAATGATATCATTGCGAACACCATTTGTGTTGGGTATTTTAGAGGTATCCCCCACATAAAAACCATCGTAAATGCAATGCCCCAGGTGCTCCGCAAAATGACCATAAATATTTTTGTTGATAACATACTTTGCCTCATCTGTATTGAGTGATATGATGTTTTGCTGGGCAAATGCAATGTTTAAAACAACAGAAAATACTACTGCCAGTGATAGGCTTTTCTTTATCCTGTTTCTAATTACGTAGGTATTCATTTTTTTTATTTATTTAGGAGTTAAGTTAAAATGCTTTGGGTTTACTTTTATTGAGCGTTGCCAGTAGTACCTTCCGCCTGTTCTTTGTTTCAATCATTTTTACTGCAAACCTCATTTTTGAATCTGATTTTCGAATTAACATTAAAAACAATTGGGCAAATTGTTCAACAAAAAAATGATGAACCCAATCTATTTTATTTGCACATAAAACTATTTTTAAACTTTTTTATTCAGGTACTGAGTGGGTACAAAATTTAAAAATGAATTAAAATCTGCATTGTATTTTTTGGAATTTACTTTATAATAAAAAGCTCCTTTTTTTGAGTTTAATTTATCCTTATCCTTCAACTTCACCAGCAGGTTGGTTGACAATAATTTTCGATTGAAATTACCTTTGTCAAAATCAATATTATACACACACTGGTAAAGATTCTGCAATTCAGGCATAGTGAATTTTGGTGGAAGTAGTTCAAATAACAATGGATGAAGCGCCGCTTTGTATCTTAATTTTTCTTTAGCCAATTCCACAAATTTTGCATGATCAAAAATTAACTCGGGATATACGTTTATCGGAAACCAAACCGGGTGAAAATCCTCATTTATCTGCTGCTTATATTTTTGAATATCGATTAATGCAAAGTATGCTACAGAGATGGTGCGTTCAACACTATCTCTATCCACATTTGTAAATGCATGTAACTGTTCCATATATAATCCGTCTAATCCTGTCAAACTTTTAAGTACACGGGCTGCGGCGTCTTCTGCACTTTCGTTATCCAGCACAAAACCACCAACCAGGCTCCACTTTCCTTTAAAGGGTTCAAACCCTCTTTGGATAACCAACAACTTAAGTTCCTGCCCATCGTAACCGAAAATGATACAATCAACTGCAAATAAAAATCGCTTTTGCTGGGAATAGCGCCTCATGAATTTTGTACACTTAAAAGATAAAAAATCAACCAAAATATAGTAAAAAATCTTTTTAAAAAACTACCAGAACTTAACATACAAGGCAGCAATTATCAATAAAGTAATTACAATTAATACGGTTGTTGATGGTTTTAATTTAAACATTTCTCTGTCCAGTTCAAATGCTTTTGGATTTACTTTTGGTCCGGCAAAACTTATCCCAATCATTATTAGCATAGTGAAAAAGAAAGACAGCCCCATACAGATGTGGAATGGTATTTCATACAAGCCTTTACTGTTAGGATAAGAAGTGTAAAAGATCGTTTCGTGCCCAAAAAGTTGTGGTGCAAATTCATTGAATAAAACCGAAAATCCAAAGCCTGCAATTACGCCCACAATTGCTGCCCAACCTGTTGTTCTTTTCCAAAACATACCCAATATGAACATTGCGAAAACACCCGGGCTAATAAACCCGGTATATTTTTGAATGTAAGTAAATCCACCAACGCCACCAATACCCAGTAAATCGTTCCACGTAAATAAAACAGCCAAAATCATGGCAGCAAAAACAGCCGCTCTACCTGTCATAACCTGTCTTTTTTCTGATGCATTTTTATCAAAATATTTTTTATGAATATCAAGTGTGTAAATGGTGGAAATACTGTTAACCTTGCCTGCCAGCGAAGCAACAATGGCTGCAGTTAAAGCTGCTACAGAAAGCCCTTTTAACCCTGTTGGTAAAAAAGTAAGCACGGCTGAGTAGGCGCCATCTTTACCACCAATGAGTTGGGGCAGATGCCCGTTTTTATACAAAACAAATGCAGCAATACCAGGCAACATAACAATTACCGGCATTAATAATTTTAAGAATCCGGCAAAGAGAATACCGGTACGTGCTGTCTGCAAATCTGCACCTAATGCCCTTTGCGTTATGTATTGATTACACCCCCAGTAGTTTAGATTGATGATCCAGATACCAGCGAGGTAAGAAAGCATGCCGGGAAAGGTGAGGTATTTATTAATATCGTTTTGAGTAGATGTTGCAGTTGGCTTAGGAATAATCATTTTAAAATGCTCAGGCGCATCTCTTAACAACACTTTAAAACCTGCAATTGCATCTTTACCTACGCCGAAATATTCGCCTACAGTTGTTAATGCAATATAAGTAGTAACCAAACCGCCAATTATTAATACTGCCACCTGAATTACATCCGTATATGCAACCACCTTCATACCGCCCAATGATATCAGCAATGCAAAAACTGCCAATCCAACCATAATTACATGAAGATATTCGCCACCGGCAAGCCCGTTAATAGCAACAGCACCCAGGTATAAAATAGAAGTAAGATTTACAAACACATACAAAAACAACCAAAAGATTGCCATGATAAGTGCCACCGATTCGTTGTACCGCACTTTTAAAAACTGCGGCATGGTATAAATATGGTTTTTGAGGTAAACAGGTATAAACCACACCGCTACAATAATTAATGCGATGGCGGCTATCCATTCATAAGCAGCGACCGCTATTCCTAAAAAAAAACCTTCTCCGCTCATCCCTATAAATTGCTCGGCAGAAATATTGGAAGCAATTAAAGAAGCGCCAATTGCCCACCAGGTTAATGTACCTTCTGCAAGAAAATAAGCCTTGGCATCATGCTCATTTTTTTTACGTTTACGGTAGATAGAATAGCCATAACCGGCTACAATAATAAAATACAAAATAAATACAATGTAGTCGGCAGTTGCAAGGTTCTTATTCATATAGCAGTAATAATTAAATAGGTAAGCGTTTAGATTTATGGTAAGATTTTATTTATTGAACTGGTAATATACATCACTCCATCGAAGATCATTTTTAAATTGATAAATTGTTGTATTCTTTCCTATCAGGGTGAATTCAATCCCAGCCATGTCTGCAAAATTTTCCATGTGTGCAGCCGTTAAATTCTGGCTATAACCTGTATGATGTGCACCACCAGCCAATATCCAGGCAGCACAGCCGGTTTTCATATCAGGATAGGGTTTCCATAACACCCTTGCTACCGGAAGCTTTGGAAGATCATGCTTTGGAGATACTGCTTCTACCTCATTTACGATTAAACGAAAACGGTTACCCATATCAATTAATGATGCATTCAATGCCGGACCTGCTGTTGTATTAAATACCAGCCTTACCGGGTCTGCTTTTCCGCCAATGCCTAATGGATGCACCTGGCAACTTGGTTTGCCATCTGCAATTGAAGGACATATTTCTAACATGTGCGAACCGAGCACCAGTGAGTTTTCCGGATCAAAATGATAGGTATAATCTTCCATAAAAGAATTACCCCCTTGCAGTCCACTGCCCATTACTTTCATAGCCCGTACAAGAGCAGCTGTTTTCCAATCGCCTTCGCCTGCAAAGCCATAGCCACTTTCCATTAATCGCTGGGCAGCAATGCCCGGCAGTTGAGCCATACCATGCAAATCTTCAAATGTATCTGTAAAGCCCTTATAGTTGCCTGCTTCCAAAAAAGTACGCAACCCAATTTCAATCTTTGCTGCTTCTCTTAATGAACTGTTTCGCTCGCCAGCTTTGCACAAAGAAGCAGCCATTTTATATTCATCCTCGTATTGCTGGGTTAACGCATCAACAGCGGCATCGGATGTTTCATTGATTACCTGCACCAGGTCGCCAATTCCATGGGTATTAACAGCGTAGCCAAATTTAAATTCAGCTTCTACTTTATCGCCATCCGTTACAGCCACATAGCGCATGTTATCTCCAAAACGAACAAATTTTGCACCCTGCCAATCATGCCATCCTGCTGCAGCCCTGCACCAGGTATTTAATTCCTGTATCACTTCAGGATCTTGCCAATGCCCCACAATCACTTTGCGGCTCATCCGCATGCGGCTTACAATAAAACCAAATTCCCTGTCGCCATGGGCACTTTGGTTAAGGTTCATAAAATCCATATCAATATCATTCCATGGAATATCACGATTAAATTGTGTATGCAAATGACACAATGGTTTTTGTAAAATCTTTAACCCGCCAATCCACATTTTTGCAGGAGAAAAAGTATGCATCCAGGCAATGATGCCTATACAGTTTTTAGCGTTGTTGGCCTCCTGGCAAAGGCTGTAAATTTCTTCTGTAGATTTTACGGTGGGCTTAAAAATAACTTTAACCGGTATGGTTGAATTGCTATCGAGAGATGCAGCAATAGTTTGCGAATGCAATGCTACCTGTCTTAATGTTTCTTCCCCGTATAAATGCTGGCTACCTGTTACAAACCATACTTCAAATGCTTTCAACTGTATCATAATTATTTCCCTTTTTTACTGATTATTTCATTCTGTTTTTATTTGAAATTATTTTGTAAGAATCTCCATTGACTTTATTGCTGTTGGCAGCCAAAGCATCATCTCGCCCTTACCCCTGTTTGCCCAAGCATAATAAGGGATGGCAGTAAATGATTGTTCTACTGTTTTTATTTGCTGATTGTTTTCAATAATGTAGGCAGGTACTTTACCTTTTAAAACAGTAATGCCATTCAACAATCCGGCATTGTATTCCGGAACCAAAACGGTGCTGGAAGGAAGAATAAGATTGCTGACTTTGCCAGCATTATCTACCCACTCCGCACAGTATAGGAGAGGCCCACGCTGCAATGCAACCTTTCCGTCATTTTCAGGAATGTTTTTGCTGGATACAACTCTTCTTGTTTCCATTGGAAGCATCACTTCTACTTTATCCCCTTTTTCCCATATTTTATTTAGCACAGCATAGCCATCGTTAATGCTGAAAGAAACGGCTGTACCATTTATTTTTATGGTTGGTTTTTGATCCATACTATTTTGGAAGGTATACAGGTTAGAAGCTAACTCTTCATTTTGTGCCCAACCCGGCATGCGTACCAATAAATTAAAGGCTAGTGTTTTGGCTGGGTTGATTGTAAATGAAAGTGCGCCATCCCAGGGGTAATTATTTTGCTGGATAATTTGCACAGCAACTTTATTAACGGTAAGCTTTGCACTGCCTGCTATAAAAAGATTTACATAAATATTATCATCCTTTTGTGCAAAAATGTAGCCGGGAATAGATGGAATCAGGCGTGCAAGATTGGTAGGGCAGCAGGAGCATTCAAACCAACCGGAACGGGTTGCCTCCACGTCCTTGTAAGTGGAATTATTTTTAAACTCCATGGCATTGGTGTAAAAAAATGATTTCCCATCGAGCCCAATGCCGGAGATAAGACCATTGTACAAAATCTTTTCTAACAGATCAATATATTTTGAATTGCCGTGCAATAAAAACATGCGTTGATTCCAGTAAACATTTGCGATAGCAGCACAGGTTTCGTTATAAGCACTTGCATTGGGTAGTTCATAATTTGCTCCATAGCGTTCTCCATCACCCAACGCACCTACGCCACCCTGCACATATATTTTTTTACTAACCACATTGTTCCAGATGTTATCAATTGCCTGTAACAAAGAATCATCACCGGTTAAAGCAGCCACATCAGCAACAGCGGAATAAAGATAACCTGCCCTCACTGCATGACCTTCTGCTTCAGTCTGCATCACCACCCGTTCTCTGTCCTGCCAGTAAGCTCCGTTTTTCCAGGGATCAGTACTTTTTTTATCGTACCCTGTATATTGTCCTCGTGCTTCTATAAAAAATTTAGCTGTTGCCAGATATTCCTGTTTACCGGTAATGCGATATAATTTAACCAGCCCCATTTCAATTATCTCATGACCCGGTGCAACGGTTTTTTTTCCGGGGCCAAAAACCGAACAAACAAGGTCTGCATTTTTCAATGCAACATTTAAAAGGTTTCTTTTTTTAGTTGCCATAAAATGAGCGGCGGCAGCTTCGTACAAATGACCGGCATTGTATAGCTCATGGCTTAACTCCCGTTCTTTTTCCCAACGCTCTTTACCCAGCCATGGACCTACGTTTACGGGGTCGATTGTACGGGCTGTATAAAGGTAGCCGTCCGGCTCTTGCGCCTTTGCAATGATGTCTATCAGTGAGTCGATATAAGCATCCAGCTTTGCATCGGGGTGTACTGCAAGAGAGAAAGCTGCGCCTTCCAATGTTTTATAAACATCGGTATCATCAAATGGATATTTAGTACAAAACTTTCCTTTTTTTTGTGCAGCCAACACAAAATTATTTACCCTGCCTGTAGCCTGGCAGCGTTCAAACGAAGCTGGTATTGTAACGGTCCTGTTTATCTCTATCCGGGGCAACCAGAAATTATCAGATAGCATCACTTGTGTAAATGGCAGAGCCTGTATGGCATAATCTTTTTGCTGTGCGTACAAAAAAGATGAGCTGCAAATAATGATTAATAAAATAATCTTTTTCAAAATGTTTCTTGATTTATAAAAAATGAACAATCGTTAATTTGCTTTTTCTTACATCCTATTTTCCAACTAAAAGACTTCTTCATAAATCCAACAGCAATAATTTATTATTGACCATAATAACTACCTGGCCCATGCTTGCGCTCAAAATGTTTTTTAATTAATGAAGCCTGCAGTCGTGGTGCTTTGGGATTTATCTGTTCTGTCAGCATAGCCATTTGTGCAATTGATTCCAACACGGCACTGTTGTACACTGCGTTTTCAGGCGTTTTGCCCCAGGTAAACGGCGCATGATTTGCTACCAAAATCATTTCTATGTCTTCATAAGTCAATCCTTTTTCCTTTAGCGCATTTATTATCTGGAAGCCGGTTTCATATTCATAATTGCCGCTGATCATTGCATCGCTCATGGGTGGCGCACAGGGAATATCAATCGTGTTGTGATCTGCATGCGTGGTACCAAAAATGGGAATGTCCCGCTGGCTTTGCGCCCATGCGGTAGCATACGTAGAGTGGGTATGAACAATACCGCCAATTGTTAACCAATGCTTGTACAACACAGCATGGGTGAGCGTATCAGAGGATGGCCGGAGTTTACCTTCCACCGTTTTGCCTTCAAAATCCACAACCACCATTTTGGCAGCTGTCAACTCTTTATAAGGAACACCACTCGGTTTAATGGCAAACACAGCCTTGCTTCTGTCTGCGGCGCTTACATTGCCGAATGTAAAAAGTACCAATCCTAATTTCGGCAATTGCATATTGGCCTCAAAGGCCGCTTCTCGTATATCCTGGTAGTTGTTCATCGTTGCTAATATTTGTACTTATTTAACCCCGGAATTATTATTTTCAATAAACTCACCTAGTTGCTGGTAGCGCTGGTATCTTTTTTTATAAATGCCCACCCTTTCACTGTTCGGGAAGTAAGTTGCATCAAAACCCTGACCCATCGCATGCATAGCGTCTTCTACTTTTGGATAAATGCCGGCAGCAGTTGCTGCAAACATGGCGGCCCCTAATGCACAGGTTTGTTCCGATTTGTGTATTCGAATGGGCATGTCCATTACATCGGCCATCAGCTGCATAATAAAAGGCGATTTTTTTGCAACACCGCCGATACCAATTAATCCTTTTACAGGAACGCCTTGCTCGTTAAACCTATCTACAATTGCCTTGGCACCAAAACAGGTTGCTTCGGCAATGGCACGAAAAATTTTAGGCGCATCTGTTCCAAGACTCAGACCTGAAATGGCTCCTTTTAATAGCTGGTTTGCATCCGGTGTACGTCTTCCATTTAACCAATCCAATGCCAGTTCATTATTTTCATCCGGCTCAATTAATGCGGCCTCTTTGCTTAATTCAAAAATAATATTATTGGTAGTTTCGTCAATTAACCTGGTTGCGGTTTCGCTATCGATTATTGCGGACTTTGGTAACATTTTTTGTAGCGGCCATGCCAGGATATTTTTAAACCATGCATAGGCATCGCCAAAAGCAGACTGACCAGCCTCCATACCCATCATACCGGGAATAACCGAGCCGGGCACCTGCCCGCAAATACCCTTAATCAGTTTACCCTCTACTTCTGCCATAGGCGCTACCAGCATATCGCAGGTGGAAGTGCCCATTACCTTACTTAAATGATAGGGTTCAATTTGACCACCTACTGCACCCATATGAGCATCAAATGCGCCTGCTCCAATTACAACACTGGTTGACAGGCCAAGTTTTTGTGCCCATTCTGCAGAAAGATTACCCACTGATTGATCTGAGGTGTAGGTATCTGTAAAAAGATTTTCTGTAAAACCATCCAGCAATGGATCAAGTGTTGCAAAAAAATTATTGGGTGGTAAGCCACCATATTCCTTACTCCACAAAGCCTTATGGCCGGCACTGCAAACACCTCTTTTTAGTTTACTTACATCATTTCCGCCGGTTAATAAATAGGGAATCCAGTCGCAGTGCTCTACCCAGGAGTGAGTAGCGTCACGAACTTTTTTATCTGCCCGTAAAATGTGCAACAGCTTGGCCCAAAACCATTCGGAAGAATAAATTCCACCTACATACTGAAGATAATTAACGGGGAATTTTGTTGCATGCGCATTAATTTCTGCAGCTTCGCCTGTACCGGTATGATCTTTCCACAATACAAACATGGCATTGGGGTTTTGTTCAAATTCAGGTAAAAGTGCAAGAGGAGTTCCAGTTTTGTCAACCGCCACCGGGGTTGAGCCCGTTGTATCTACAGAAATGGCCTTAATGTTGGCTGCCACTTCACTTCCGGCTTGCTGCAAACAGGTTTTAATGGTGTGTTGCAAGCCTTCTATATAATCCTGCGGGTGTTGCCGGAATTGATTTTGGGATGCATTGCAATACAAACCATTTTTCCAGCGGGGATAATAAAAAACGGAAGCAGCCACTTCTTTTCCATTTAACGCATTTACGATTATGGAGCGAACTGAATCCGTCCCATAATCGACTCCTATTACAAATTGATCATTCATATTTAGCAGCAATTATTTATCAAATATAAAATTATTTGTAAAATTGACAATTATTTTTTTTAATCTTTCATTGTTGTCCGACAAAAGCTTTCAAACACCTACCCAGCCTGACCTCACCCCCAACCCCCTCTCCAAAGGCAGAGGGGGCTTAGAACCTGCGACCACAAAGAGTATTAATAAGTTCAATTTTTTTTAGTCGGACAATAGTGATTATTTTTATTCTTTTGTTAAACTATTCTTGTATGAATAATACCGATTGGATTTTATAGTTAGCCCAACCGGTATTTGCCAAAACCCAGCCGCACAAAGGCTTTGTATGAATTTCAGCCTCCGCACTTTGGCCTAAAATGAAAGTCAGTTTGTTATAAAAAGGAGGCCCATGTAGATAAAGGTTTCTTCATGCCAATAAGGTCCAGCGTTTGTTTGTTGGTAGAAATGAAAATGATTATTCAGTTTCGATTAATTCGATGGTTGCTAATAATACTTTTCGTGGGTCAATTTCTATTGTTACCGGTTTTTTTGCCATTGAAAAAATAACTGTTTCTGTTTGGCTTTTGATATTGATTTTTTTAAGAACAGGCTTATTATTTCCGGGTGTTTTAATAGCAATATCCAGCGGGAAATTATACAACTCATCTTGTTTTTGTAGCTGATTAATTGTAACTATAAGTTGCTTTTTTCGGAAATTATATTTCCATCCTGCATGTATTTTAATTAATCCACCCCGATGCAGCCATTGATTAAAAAAAGTAGTCAGATCTTGTTTGGAAGCCCTTTCCATTTCCAATTGAAAATCGCCGGAAGAAGCATTGGAGTTCATATACTTTTTATAGTATGATTGAATCCCTTTTTTAAAGGCAGCCTCTCCCACCATATCTCTTAACATGAGTAATACGCATGCACCTTTTTGATAGGTAACGGAATTGGTAACAGGTCCTTCTTCAGCGGTTCTGTTTGCTACAATCGAATAAGTTGAATCCTTTGCATAATATTTATAAAACGATTGTTTTGCTTTTTCCCATTCACTCAAAAAAACTGTCTTTCCGTATTGATGTTCAATAAACAACATCGTAAAACAGGTTGCGAAACCTTCGCTAAGCCAAGCATCATCCCAGGTGTTTTCGGTAATACCATTCCCAAACCATTGGTGAGCCAGCTCATGAATAATTACATTCCTTGTTCTTTCAGATCTGTCGCCTGTAATCAGTTTATCCGAGTACCCGATGGCCGAAGCTGCTTCCATACCGCCACTAACAACAGGGGATTCAATGTTTGCCAGCTTTTCGTAAGCATAGGGACCAATGTAATCGGAAAAAAAAGTTAATACCCCTTTAGTTGGAACTGCAAAATCGTAAAAGCCTGCAACTCTATCTTTTGAATATACCCAGGATTCAATTGATTTATTATCAAACCTGTCAACATATTGAACCGCAAAATTGGCTACTCCCACCGTATATAACCAAGGTGCAATTGGTACAGCTTGTTTCCAATCGGTAAGCTTGGTAGAATCGTTGATAATAGACTCCTCCGTTAATAAACCATTAGCCACCACTTTGTAGTGTAGCGGTGCCTTTATGACAAATTCGCAGGTAGCTTTATCATAAGGATGATCTATCACTGGTAACCAATTTCTTGCTTTGTTAGGCCAGTTATCACTAAAAAAAGATCGGTCTCCATATTTGGTTGGCCCTATGTGAAGGCCGTCTGCCGGCTCGCCATGATACTTAATTTTAAAAGTAACCTGATCATTTGCTAACGAAGATTGGTGCAGGTTTATTAGCAACGCATTGTTTATATGAGTGTAGGAAACTATTTTATCAAGAGCTGTAATTGAATCCACCAGCATTCCTCTCCCATCGCCATTGATTGTTTTGTTGGTGAGATCGAGCCTGAACTGCGTTACACCCGACTGTTTAAAATAAACAGTTACCAACGCTGTAGCATTTATTTCATTCGACTTATCCGAGAGGGTAATGTTAAACTGGTAATTCTTAATATCAATTCTTTTATCGACAGGGTAGCGATCTGCAAATACACTTGTTATAAAACTGAGAAAAGACGACAAAAAAATCAACACAAATTTTTGTGTATTCATAAACTATAATTGAATGGTATTTTTTATAAAATCAAAACATTGCATATTTATTGGATGCTGATCTTTTTTAAATAAAATCCCTTGGCATCAATAATTGGTGGAGTATTACTCGTTAGAGTAACTCCTTCTTTTGGCACAATTATTTTTTCAGTTTTATTACTGGTAGTAACCTCAACAGGTAGATCCATAAAATAATTGTCAATTTTAACCTCGTATTTATGGTACCCGGTTTCCTTTAGGTTGATATTAAGCACATCTGTAGTTCTTAAATAAAAATCAAAAAAAGGTTTAAGATTTTTGCCAGATGCCTTGCTGAATAATTGTTCTACATCGGTAGTTGTAACAAAATTATCGTAAGTATAAGCAGGATCGGTAGCCAGTCTTTTCAAGGTGGGAAAGAAAACATTATCTCCTGTTACAAACCTAAGGCTATGCATAAAAAAGGAGCCTTTTGTATAAATGTCACCGGTATACGTGTCCTGTGTGTTAATCTCTTCCCCTTGTACCACCGCTTTCTTATTTTTAATACTTCTTTTATGTGCATTTATTGCTTTATCGTAAGCTTCCTGCCCGCCCAATTCAAACATACACAATGCGCCGGCATAGGTGGCTATTCCTTCCTGTATCCACATATGTGCCCAGTCTTTATTGGTAACTTTATTGGCCCACCATTCGTGGGCATACTCATGAAACAAGTTGTCTGAATAATCCTGCTGACCAATGGTTTCATACACAAATTTATTTTGAAACGTGATCATGGTTTGATGTTCCATCCCGGAATTGGGAACCTCCGCAATGCCAATTTTTTCCTTGGCCCAGGGGTACTCCCCAAAATACTTTTCTAAAATTTTTGTATCCCTGATCTTTGTCTCAATTAATTTTTTTGCATGAGCGGTATCTACTTCCAATACATAAAATTCAACCGGCACTTTATTACCGTTAATGGTAGTATAGATATCGCTGACCACTTTATATTTTCCGATATTAAATAAAATACAATAATTACTGATGGTATAATTGGTTTTCCAATAAAAAGTTTTTTTTTCTTTTTTTGTAATTACTTTTTGTAATAAACCCGGTCCTGCAACGGTAAGAGCGGCGGGAACAGTGATGTTTAAATCAACCCCTTCATTGGGCTCATCACTTGGATGATCTTTGCAGGGAAAATATATTTTTCCACCTTCAAACTGGCAATTAATAGCCATCCATGGATTACCGTTGGAGTCTTTTGTCCAGGTAAACCCGCCACCCCATGGTGGCTTTACAGCAACAGGTGGTATGCCACTGTAGTCAACATCAATCAGCTGCTGACCTTGTTTAAAACCCCCGTTTCGGGTAATATAAATTTTATCATTTTGGTGATTAAATTTAACCGTTGCATTGTTCACTTTTATTTTTGTTACCAGCATCCCATCCAACAAATCGAGCAACAGGGTATCTGTTTGTTTGGATAAATTCAATCGTACTTCAACATTGCCTTTGATAGATTGCTTTTCTATGTCCACATCCAGATTAATGGTATAATGCCTGATATCCATTATGGCCTGCAGTGGATTTAATTTACCACCAGAACCCATTTTACTGATATCACGGGTTTGGCCCAAAGATGCAAGGGAGCATAAAAACACAAGCATAAAAAGGAAACATCCATACAGGCAATGCTGCCTTAATTTGTTATTGATCGTTTTGTAGTAAGCCATAAAAATGTTTTTTTATAAAGGTTATAACCATCCTGCCGCCGGGTAATAAACCCACTGTTACCGGTGCCGGATCCGAACTATTTTTTTTCTGATGATGGGGATTAAACAGCAATTAATTTGTTGAATTAAAAATAAGCTATACGGGGCTTAATTGAGTTTATTATTTATGTACCCGTAAAATCTGATGCAGTGGTTCGTGCAATGTTAGCTCTAAAAGCAATTATCAAAAATTAATATTTGGCTCCTTAGGCTAAAAAAAAATTATCCTTCCACAAAATACATATCAATAAAGCCTTTATTTTTAGCTTCAATTTTTCCACGATGTACACAGGTAAATTTGTTTTTAACCAATTCGTAGGTAGTGCCGCTGATATTTACTTTTCCAACCTGCCCGCTGCTTTCCATACGGGAGGCAGTGTTTACAGTATCACCCCAAATATCATAAGCGAACTTTTTTATTCCAACTATTCCGGCTACAACAGGACCGCTGTGAATTCCAAGCCGCAATTCAAAAAATGGCTGCCCTTTTTGTTCCCTTTCCTTTTTGTTTTCTTCAATAAATTTTACCATCTCAAGCCCTGCTGCAACCACATCAAACGGATGTGTGATGTTGGCAACGGGCAGGCCACCTGCACACATATAAGCGTCTCCAATAGTTTTAATTTTTTCAATTCCGTGGCGGGTAATAATTCGGTCAAATTCGCTGTAGCAATGATTGATTTCAGCTACCAATTCTTCCGGCGTTAGTATTTCGCTTGCTTGTGTAAAATTTTTAAAATCGGTAAACAGTACGCTTACCATTTCCATTCTTTTTGTTTTAGCAGTGCCGGTAGCTTTCAGTTCCTCAGCAGTTTCTGCTGGTAAAATATTCAACAGCAATTCATCGCTTCTTTTTTTCTCCTTGCCAATTCGAATACGTTGTTTTAGAAATATCCCTGCAAATAAAAGCACAATGCTAAAGCCGCCAATAAATCCATATGTAACCAGCTTTTGTCGTTTAATTTCCTGTTCCTGTAATTCTTTGTCTTTGTTTAAAAGACTTATTTGTGATTCTTTCTTTTCCAGATCAAAAGTAAATTGCAGGGTTCCCAGCTTTTTATCGGTGTTGCTATTGTAGATGGTATCCTTTATGGCTAATAGAAGATTCTGGTATTTAAATGCATTTGAAAAATCCGATTGTTTTGAGAATGCTACGCTCAATCCTTCGTATACCTCTTTTATTTCTGTTCTAAAATTCATTGGGATAGCTACTTCCAGCGATTGCTTGTAAGCTTTGATGGCTGCCTCTATTTCCCCGTTTGAATAATGGGCTTGCGCCAAGCCTACAAGCGATTGTGTTTGATCGAGCAATATGTCTAAATTCTTTGAAATCTGGTATGCCTCGGTGTGAAATTTTATAGCTTTCACGTAATCTTTTTGCCTGGTAAAAACCCTTCCCATATAATTTAAAGTATAGGGTAAGTTTTCATTTCCCTGGTAGGCTTTTTCTGACTGGTACAAATAGATAAGAGCAGTAGAATCATCGCCCAGTTTATAATAGGTCTCCCCCAGGTTGGCAGTTGCCGTACCAATTGAGTATTGGTCGTTAATTGTTAAACTCAATTTATAAGACCGTAAAAAATATTCCAATGCTTTTTTGTAAGTAGCTTCTTTATTTAAATATACAGCACCAATATTTGTGAGGGAGGTCAGTATCCTTAAGGTGTCATTAATTTGTTCGGACATTTTTAGAGATTGTAAATGCAGCTCTAAAGATTTGGGATCATCGCCTTCATTAAAATAAATAGCACCCTGGTTACTCATCATATTGGCAACGCCTTTTGTATCACCAATTAATTTATATACGGCAATTGCCTGTTGCCATGTTATGATAGCTTCCTTGTATTTTCCCTGGTAGTAATACCCAATGCCCATGTTTTTAAAGGCAAGCGCCAATCCGGATTTATAATTGATGCGTTCGGCTAACGTTTTAGAAGCCATAGCAATGATGACCGAAGTATCTGGTTTAATATTAAAATAGCTTTTGCTTAAAGCATTTAAAATATTTACCCTGGTGGAATCAGCAATTTTTGAGGTTAGTAATTTTTTTAAACTATCTGTTTCATTTGCAAAAGAGTTTGTAAATAAGCTGCAAAAGAAAATGACAAGAACAATGATAAAACGGCAGTTTTCTCTGGTCATTCAAACAAATATTTTATGTATTGTAAAACTAAGAGAATGACATGGAACCCATGAATATTTTTTCAAAAACTGAATACTTTTTGCTTAATTGAACATTTAGACAGCTACCCATTCCCGGGTATTGTACCCAAAAAAAGGGAGGCTATTTAATGCCTCCCTTACCAGATTCGATTGCTTAAGGATTTATAACTTTATCAACTTGACAACTTTGTGTTGTTCGCCTTGAGTTAGTTCAGCAAAATAAATACCCTTCATCAACTTATCGCCAACTTTTATTATAGAGTAAGGTGACACATCCGCATACAATCCTACTAACTTTCCTGTTACGTCGAGTAACCTTATCTGCACCGGGTCTTTACTAAAGGTTTCTACCAGTAGTCTAAAGTCGCTACTGCTTGGGTTAGGCAAAACTTTCACTGCAAAATGATTTCCTCTTTCTTCAACCTTTGTTGTTGGTAAGCTTAGTATATTTCTCGTTAAAGGCAGATTACAACTGTTTTTGCTCCATACCACATTTCTACCATCAGATTCTATCTTTTCTGCAATAAACCATCCTGTCATGTAAGTAGTATCACTGTTGTACTCGCTTTTGTCTCTTTCGTCTCCATCACAATCCCTGTCGCCATCATTTCTGTCTCTACCTCCACCACTTATTTTTAATTTACCGTCCCGGATGAAAATATTAGCAGCAACCTTTGTTTTACCACCATGTACTATAAATTTCTCTTCATCTTTTCTATCGTTACCAAGGTAGAAAGTTACATTGGGGCCACCGGTATTTACTTCAACATATTCAGCTATATCTACCTTGTTTTTTATCCGTACAGATGTGCAAGTGTTGAATTTAACTTTTGTTGTAGCACTTTTACTACCCTGAATTTTAAGCGTTTCGATATTTATAATTCCACTTGGTGAATTAAAGGTAACCTGCGCTCCACTTTCAATATGTATTCTTCCATACAAAGTTCCTGTTACCGTAACAGTAACATTCTTTTTAATCGTTAGCTTTTTATAGTTCCCAGACACTGGTACTGCTGTTGAATTGCTGACCGTTAAATATCCCAGGCTTTGCGTACATCCTGTAAATGGATAAAATACTGGATTAGGTCCGTCTGTTGCTGCTATTCTTGTTTGTGTATTAATAATTGCACCGCTGCTAACAGTAATATTAGCTGCTTTTACAAAATAGGGATTTAGCAACTTGCTACTGCTGCCAAATGATGCTTTACCAGCTATAGAAGATACGCCTACCGCTCCATTGATGAAATTACTTGTTCCGATTTTAGCCTCCGATTTTGCAAACAAAATGTATGGCGTGCTATTATCTGTAACGGTGATAATTTGTAACTGATCCGGAGCTTTATTTTTACACCCATCTTCCAAACTCCAGGTACGCCTGATAATTGTTGAAAATCCACATGGATAAACTGCATCTTTATAAGTTGCCTTCAAACCAGACCACACGGCATCTGTTTCATTAGTTACATCTCCGGTGATGGTTGGTGCAGCATTAAAACAGCTTGAACCTTGTGAATATGAAATAGTGATGTTAGCGGGTCTTGTAAAGGAAGGTGTTGTCATATCACCAGGAATAATGTCGAGGAGTAATTTGCCGACACAACCGTTTTTATCTTTTACTGTGTAGGTGAGTAAGCTTAATGGTACCTGCTGAAATGTACCACTTGTTAAAGAAGCAGCTAGTTGCGCTGACCCGGAAGCTGTAAATTTATAACCCGTAGGATTACTAAATGTAAGATCCGGCGTACCACCCGTTGCGGTAACAGTTACGGTTGAAATTCCTCCAATTAAACAGGTTACGTTGGTATGTGTTTCTTTTACTTTAATTGGATTTGGCTGGCTTACAGTTATATCTGCGCTTACTGCACAACCCTTAGAATCTGTTACAATGTACTTGTAAACTCCGGACACAAGCCCTGTCAAAATACGACTAGTTGAGGTAAATGTACCCGGACCTGTCCAAATGATTAAATAGGTATTTGTTGCGGAAGGTGTACCGCCTGTTATGGAGGTAAGATTGATGCCCCCGTTATTGCCACCATTACAGCTTACATTGGTTATGGAAGAACTTACAACAACCTGAGTAGGTTGCATAAGAGTTAATGCAATAGTAGCTGTACAACCTTTTGCATCCCTTAAAGTGTAGTTAACTAAGCCCGCTGCCTGACGGAATGATCCGTTGCTATTGGTATAGATACCTGAAGGATTTGAAATGGTGATAAGACCACTTGGATTGGTGTAGGTATAAGGAGCTGTACCGCCCTGACCAGTTAACAACACTGTCGTAGAATCTGAGAAACAATTGATGGCAGGTGCTGTGAAGGAACCCGATAAAGGAACGCCTACTGTCAATATGCCATTTGAATATGCAACTGTATAATTTGAAACTACGTCTTTTAATACCACGCCGGAAGGTACAATTTGATAAGTGCCTGTGCTAAGATTGCCTGTACCAACATTTACATCAGCACTATTTAAAACTGAGAATACAGGTCCGCTTGCAATCACATCAGCCCTTGTATCTTCATATTGGTAGAAGGAATCGGTGGAGGTATAAGTGGGTTGTACCCCATTACATCCGGCCGTTGTATCTTTTGCTTTTACATACAATGTTTCAGGTACAATATGCAAATTACCAAGGCCATAAATAATATCAAAGTTTTCAGACAATAAAACACCCGGGCCAATCAGCCAGTTACCTACAGTATATCCGGATATCATGTTCATAGATTGGTAGTTGGAAACTCCAAACTCAACAGGAGTGCTTTCATTATCAAACACATCGAGCGAATCAATTATCAGTAAAACATTTTCGTTTGTTTCATCATTAAGGCTACTGCTGTTTACAGCTGCTTTACCATTAACAGCGGCCTTGCCGTTTACCGCTGCTTTACCATTAACAGCGGCTTTACCGTTTACGGCTGCCTTTCCGTTTACAGCTGCTTTTCCATTAACCGCTTGCTTACCATTTACGGCCTGCTTGCCATTATAAATAACTGCATTAGCAGAGTCTCTTTGATAATCAAATAAAGATTCCGGCGCAACTGGTATAAAGTAAGTTGTATCAAATGCAATTCCGTTTACAGCAGCTTTGCCATTTACGGCCGCTTTTCCATTAACCGCTTGCTTACCATTTACGGCCGCTTTACCACTCGTCATAAAGCTCATGTTTAAGAAATTTGCAGCAGTGAGCGTTACACCATTTACAGCCTGCTTGCCATTAATTAAAATTACGGAATTAGACATGGTTGATTGGTGGATAGCATTCAACGAATCTAAAAATACGGAACGATCAGCGACAGCAATATTGGCTGTATTGTAAACGTAATTAAATTTCATTTCTTTACCCTTAATGGAGCTGCCATAAGTTAAGGTAGTATCCCGTGGTGTAATAGTTATTGGCATTCTGTTTATCCTTAAAACGCCATCCACAAACTGGTAATTATATAATGCTGATAATGCCTTGGATGCAGGTATCGAAAGGTTGGTAACTGAAGAAGTTGCACGTCTGAAATACAAACCAATATTACTGAGGCTATTGGCAGAAGAAGTATAGGTAATATCAGTTAACCCAAGATCAGCGAGTGTTCTTCCTGTACCTGATAAAGGCTGATCGTTGATGGTAACGCTTACTGAATAAGCAGGGATAGCTTCGCCAAAATATTTACCAGCACTGTTCACTGTAATTTTTACATTTTGGGCAGGAGTTGTTTTTAAATAAATAGAATCACTTACACCGCCATCCAATCCATTAGTAGTGATGCTAGGGTTATTAACGGTTAACGGTGGATTACCCAAAAATGCTGGTATTTGTACGGTTAACTGGGTTCCGGTATTTGCAACGATAGGTAAGGTATTATATTGAAACACAACAGATGCATTTTGATCAAAATATTGTCCGTTAATTATTAATGTAGCAGGTTGGTCTCCAATTGTTACACCATTAGTTTGTATTTTGAAGCTGTCAATTACCGGGAAAGGGTTGGAGAAGCTTAACAATGCTTTATCAGCTTGTATAAATCCAAACCCTGTGTTTACATCATACCCTGACACATCCATATCAATGGCAGTGCTTTGCAACAAAGATTTCATTTGCGGTCCTGTAAAAGAAGAACCGTTAAAATATCTCTTTTTGGCTTCTGCTAGTAATGCGGCTACAGCAGCAGCATGTGGCGCAGCGGCGGAGGTGCCAAAGAAATTAGGGAATGAATCATTATCAATATTTACACCACTAAAATCAACGGTTGTATTTACGCCATTTGGTGCTACAATATCAGGTTTGTTTCTGTTAACACCATTAATTAATGTTCCGCCTCTTGAGGAGAACGAAGCAATTGTAGGTGGTGTAACACCGTAAGCAGGCGTGTTAGTATATAATGCTGCCCCTACTGCTATAGCTCCTGCTGCATTAGCCTGGCCAACAATGGTGCCGGTGCCCTGGGTGTTTCCGGGAATAGAGCCTTCGCCCCTGAAGATTACATATTTAAACCGAACATTACCGCTGCCAGCTTTACGGGTAATGATAATTTGTGCATCTACATCGGCCAGTACCACAAACGGCATAATTTCAAATGGATCTCCTCTCAGGTTATTTCTATTAAAGCCAAACAGGGTACTGTCACCACTGGAGGTTACAAGATACATATCAAGGTCGTTAGCTGCACCTGTGGCAATACCATCGACCCCCGTTACGGAATAAAAATTGTCGTCCCATTGCATGGCAATAGTATAAGTACCCTTCGTTAATTTAATAGGCTGATAAAAACCGATGGACCCAAAATTATGTGCCTGCCCAACATTAGATAACCTGGCCGGTAGCGCAATTGGGCTTGGGCTAAAAATAGCTTCATACGACTTTACACCAAAGTTGCCTGCAGATGTAAAATAGTTTACCCCTGAAGCAGTAACATTATCCACAGCCTGTGCTACAAGACCATCTGAAAAAAACGGTTCGGTGATGTAGGTAATGTCATCTACAATTACTGTACAGCCAGAATCCCTCAGTAGCTTAATACCATCAGCCATATTGCCTGCACTAATAAAGCCGGAGTGGAAATACAATTGGGCATCAGGCGCCACATCATGTACAATTTGCAGCATGGCACGGCCTTCATCTGTAGCCCTTCCATAAGGGTATTCTGCTGGCACTTGCACAACTAATTTATGAACAGGGTTACTGGTTCCGGGCAAATCACCATTTTCAACATCCCGCTGTGCAGGGTTGCCAAACCGGGTATTGTAGCTGTCACTCAGCACACCCACTTTCACTCCTTTACCAGAAATCTTCCAGGCCTGTTTCGCCTTGTCTGCTGCCATGGCTTTATCACCTTGTGAGGTGGTAAGGCCTGTAAAACCGGAAGCTATTGGTGTAAAGTACGGCCTTGCATAGTTGATAAATTGCGGAAGCTGGTTTAGCGTCTGCAGGTTTTGCTTAGGTATAAAGCCTGTAATGATCAGTGAGCCGGCCCCATTATCAACAAAGTCACGCATGCCGTAGGTGGCAGTCTTTAGCAAGTTTAGAACAGTATTGTAAGTACCATCAATGGTGATTACTTCAATCAGTATCAGTGTGTCGCTGGTAACATTGTCTTTTTTAAACTGGAAGATGTTATTGGCAAATGTTGTATCTGCCAGTGATCCCGGGAATTTGTATAGCTGTGTAAGTTCCGAACCGATCAGGCTATCGGTACCACCGGTAACAGGTGGCCGATAATATGGAATGATACAGTTGGCAAGTCGTACATTTAATACTGCAGTAGCTGTACATCCATTGGCATCAGAAACGGTATAGGTATAATCTCCGGGAGCAAGGTTAGTAGTAGCTGAGCCTGCAAGTGTAAATGGAGCAGTACCGCCGGTTGGTATTAATGTTACATTGCCCAGGGTTTGACCACTTTCTTTACAAATAATTAATGAATCGGCAGACGATGTGGAGAGAGATAAATTACAGCATTTTGTTCCTGTAATAACGCCACCCGGGGCTACCCAGTTACCGGTATTGCCATTTAATTCAAAATTATTCAGTATTCCATTCTTAGCATTTCCACTGGCATCTGTTAATATTGTTTCGGCAAGATTGGCGGCACCAGAAAAGCCCTGATTAAAATTGTATGCAGCCAATAAGCCCGGTCTTGCTGAGGTTATTTCGCAATTTAAATTGTTTTGAATTTCTGTAGCCGTTAATGCACGGCTCCATACTCTTAATTCATCAATACCACCTCTGAATAATTCCGTACCGGTTTGCCATGATGAACCAATTAAAAAATTGGCAACCGGGTTGTCGGCGGCTGGGCTTGCAGCAGGGTCTCCCAACGGCGAACCTTTTGTAGCTACCAAAGTTCCATCTAAGTAAATAAGCAGATCTGCAGTTGTTCTTACTACCGAGTAATTATGCCACAGGCCATCCTTTGGAAACTGAACATTAGTTAACCATCCATCGCCCACCCGAATTGTTCCATCGTAAAATTGGCCAATATAAAAATTTCTTCCTTGTGAAACAATATTAATCAATTCGCCCTCAACAGGGTTTTCATATTTAGCCCATACCGAAACGGTATAAGGGTTGCTGCTTGCAGGAATTAACGCTTCCGGTCCGGTAACATAATTATTTACGCCATCAAAGTTTAAAGCCGCAGCGGGGGTGGTTCCACAAACAGTAATGTCTACATTATAATCGTCACAATCCGTATTATTTAAAATAAAGCCAGTTGGTTGTGCGCAGGCATATACAGAATAACCCGGATTTCCAAAACCATCTCCATCCCTGTCACGATAATAAATGGTGGCTGGCGTAACAGTTATATTTTGGGTAGCAGTAGCTGTTGCACCGCTTGAGTCAGTTGCCGTCCAGGTTAATTGTGTTGTACCAATAGGGAAACATGCAGGCGCATTGTTGCTAACCCTTACACCAATAAAGCCACCTGTAGTAGTTGGGTTTGGTGGGCCAACTATAAGTACGCCAATGGCGTTAGCAGGAGCATTATTATACTTAAATTCCTGGCAAAAATAGTCAAGTGATAACTCCTGCGTAAGATAATATATGCCGGGGGTGGTAGGGGCAGTAAAATTTGTTGAGGTGTTTGATGTGTAACCATTGGTTACAGATGCATTAAGTACTCCTGGCTCACACTTTAAAGTTTGAAAGGTAGATCCTATACCGATTGTTGTTTGAACAACACAGGTGGGGCAATATCCATTCTCAGCATTAAAAAATACAGAATAGTTATAGCTTAAACTAATGGATGCACCAGGCAATACCGTAGCGGAATTTCCACCTCCATTTATGGATACTCCTGTATAAGTGCCTATCCTGTCAGTATTATTTAACACAGCAGGTGATGCTATTTGTTGGGCATAGAATAAAACCCCACATGCTCCGCTTGCTGCATCCTGGCAAACAGTAAGGTTTGCAGGAGCAAAAATTTGGGGTGGTGCTGAGGCAGTTTCACCAATTTGGTAATCTGCTGCTGTACCATTATTAACACTTACTTTTAAAGTGCTGTCTGTTTGAGCTAAAACAGTTGGATAGCTCCAGCTTCCGTTTATATATTGAGCAACTTTAAAATTAGATGGAATGGCACCTCCATCTACCTCTGCTGAAGTCCATTTAAAATTAGCTTGCAAATCTGTAAATCCCAATCCAAAGTTTTCTACACGCCAATAACGGTTTACACTTTTAGATGGATTGATGTTGGATGTTATTATACTTGGATGGTCGGGATTATTGGTAGAAATAAGAATACCTCCTGCACCGGAAATACCTAATACAGTAAGATCTACCGGCCGATATCCATTTGCATCGCCAATTCGATAAGTTCTGGTATAATTAGCAGCATTGGTTATTCCCAGGAAATTCATTTGCAGGTTACCATTTACATACCAATGTGTGGCAGAATTATTTTGAACTGTGGCCGATGCTGCAAGAATAAGTTTATTGGCGCCGGTTATTACATTACCAAAATTAAAGTTCAATAAAGTAGTAATGGTTTGTTCACCAGCCAAGAATATGCCCCCATTATTAGAGGTTGTTAAGGTGCCAATAGTACCTGTACCACTAATAGTAGTAGATGTTACATCTGGTCGTGGATTTAAAGTTGCATTAATAGTACCATTATTTATCAGCGTTAAACCTCGGTACTGTATACTGGAAGTTGGTCCATCAATTAAAGCACCACTTGTTACATTTAGTAAACAATCGTTTGCCCAAACTGTGCTATTTGTCCCATTCAATTGAAGGTCAGTTCCAGCGCCATTATTAATAGTAAGTGTGGTACCAGCAGCTGTTGGCTGGATAGTAGCACCGTTTTCTACAATGGTTTGGTCAATTGTAAGATTGCTATTTGTTTTTATGTAGGTAGGCGTTCTAACCGTAATAACGCCAGCATTAAAATCAGGAGGGGTTGCGTTGCCTACCCAAATACTACCATCATATCTTTCCCAAGTGGAAGCATCTTCCCAGTTAACTGTTGTTGGAAGACCTCCATTTATAATACTTCGGTAATCTCCAATTGCTTGGGCATTAACTGTTGCGGGACTCATACCCAGCATGCATATAAAAGTTATAAGCAGGGGGAGTGAAATTTTACAACTTTTTGAAATAACTGAGGTAAGGCACAAATTTGTTACAAGTGCGGATAAATTGTTTGACGGACGCATGTTTAGCTAATTTTAATAATTTCAATTAAATTAATTGCGAAATCTTTTTGGGAATACCAGAACCGTAGTTTACCCATTCACAGGTGGACAGGAGTAGCAACAAGTGCTACAGGCATAGAATATTAGCAGAATACAAGTATAGACCTTTTTTTGATATAATATATATTACACTATATATTTTTTTAAAAAATTGTTAAATAATCAATTAATATTCAAACACATACAAACGCAAACCTTAATTAAGCTATTCCTAACTTTTACAGCTAAAGTTACTCTAAAGTGAAAGACAGCAATTCGAAAAAGGACGAAACGGTGCTAAAACTGTCCGAAGGATTGTAATTATTTTTCAGCCATTAACGAACGTATAAAATATCGTGTCAGTTTTACTAAAACGAATGTAGTTGTGCTTTTGCCAGATTGAGGATAATTTGCTTCTTATCCAACTCAAACTGCAAGTCGCTTAAATCTGATTTTATTTTCTTTTGAATTGTTTACTTCGTAAAAAAACGAATAGGAAGGGAAAAAATAAATAATCGTCTGGTGCGGAATGAAAAATAACAAAAGGCTTCAATTGCTTGAAACCCTTTGTTTTGACTACTCCCCCTTTCCGACTTGAATGGGAGACCTTCTTATTAATCCCGGACGTCCGGGACTCCATTTTGGTAGTTTTAAAATTGTCGAAGAATTTTTGCTTTTCAACACATGTAATTTACAAACGGCCTGTTGCTTGCTGGCAAGTATTGGGAAATTATACTTAGTTGATCATATTGCAATACAGATATCATTCCTGCAAAGCCGTAACAAGTTTGATATTTTCAGACAGACGTTTGCATAAATTATCTATCTTACCATTTGCGTAATTACATGAAAAATCATTTGCCTACCATAAAAGAAATAGCAAAGGAGCTTAATATTTCCATTTCCACCGTATCAAGGGCCCTGCACGACCATCCAAGCATTGGTCTACGCACTAAAACACGGGTACAGGAATTAGCAAAAAAACTGGAATACGAGCCCAACCAAACAGCCATTTTTTTTCAGCAGGGAAAAACATTCACTATTGGCGTTATTTTACCAGAGCTGAGTGAAGCATTTTTTTCATCAGCCATCAGCGGCATAGAAGATGCTGCACATAAATCAAATTATACGGTACTGATGGGCCAATCTCACGACAGTGTGGAAAAGGAAAAACAGTTGATTGACACCATGAAGAAACACCGGGTGGATGGTTTGCTCATATCCATTTCAAAAAACACCGTGAACTACGAACACTTTGAAGCATTGCAGCGGTATAAAATCCCCATTGTTTTCTTCGACCGCATTCCAAAAATCCCCAACATACACTATGTAGCCTGCAACATGGTAAACGGCACCGTACAGGCAATTAATTTCTTATTTACTAAGGGCCACCGTATCATTGGTATGATAAACGGGCCTGAAAAATTACCGGCCTCCAAAGACAGGTTAGACGGTTACATACAGGCAATGACAAAAAGCAGGTTGAAATACGATCCTGCAATGGTTCTGAACTGCAACCTGAGCAGGGAAAGCGTGAGCGCTGCCACGGAAAAATTATTGACTGGCAAACGAAAGCCCACCGCCATTGTTACGTTTAATGATTACGTGGCGCTGGATGCAGTGCAGCAGGCACAAAAAATGAAACTGAAGATCAACAAGGATATTTGCTTTGTAAGTTATGCCAACCTACCGCTCAGCAATTACACCGCTTACCCACCAATGGCGTCAGTGGAACAATTTCCTTACCTGCAGGGTCAAAAAGCCACTGAAACACTAATTGAATTGCTGCAGCAAAAATCATCGGAAGAAACAGACAACGTTAATGCCACTTATTATAAAATAATCTTAGAATCACAACTGGTGGTGCATAATGGAAAATAGGTGCACCATCAATTATACATGGGTGATTACTACTACTGAAATTGACAGACACAATTTTTCAAGCGGCCCTTTTTTTCAATCTCAACCATATACATGGTACGCTGTAATAATTAATGCAAACGTTTGACCAGTGTCCGGGGCGTTTTAAACAAAATGCTTTCGTTATTTTGCCTATTAATAACAGCTAAAAAAAAATGCAGCAACCGACAAAAAACAACAGTAATGCAATCATGATCATTGGTATTTTATTTTTTGTGTTTGGATTTGTTACCTGGCTAAACGGAACATTGATTCCTTTTTTAAAACTGGCCTGCCAGTTAGAAAATGATATACAGGCCTTCTTCGTGACATTTGCTTTTTACATGGCCTATTTCTTTTTAGCCATCCCTGCTTCCATCATCTTAAAAAAAATTGGATTTAAAAATGGAATGGCCCTCGGGTTACTGGTTATGGCTGTTGGCTCCGTTATATTTGTGCCTGCCGCCAATGGAAGAAATTATGGACTGTTCCTTACTGGTTTATTTGTACAGGGTATGGGACTGGCCTTGCTGCAAACCGCTTCCAATCCATATATCAGTATTGTAGGCCCGATAGATAGTGCCGCAAAACGTATCAGCATTATGGGCATATGTAATAAAGTTGCCGGTATGTTCAGTCCAATTATCCTGGGTGCGCTGGTGTTAAAAAACGC
This sequence comes from Chitinophagaceae bacterium, assembly GCA_025360525.1. Taxonomy (GTDB): domain Bacteria; phylum Bacteroidota; class Bacteroidia; order Chitinophagales; family Chitinophagaceae; genus Ferruginibacter. Next base: position 27,504 of record JANYCA010000025.1, read on the forward strand.
CAGTAGCATTGAAGCAAAGGTAAACAGTGCAACAAATGCAGTAGCAAAAAATGAATTGCTGAATGAACTGGCAGGAAGAGTGATAACGCCGTATATTATAATGGCAGCAGTGTTGTTGGTATTGGCAGTCATGATCAAAAAATCATCTTTACCCGAGATTGACCTAGACAAAGAAGAACCTGCTACAGGGAATGAAATTGCGAAAACAAGTGTGTTCCAGTACAAACATCTTATGCTGGGTGTATTGTGTTTGTTTTTGTATGTAGGCGTGGAAGTACTGGCCGGCGATGCCATCGGTGCTTATGGCAGGCAGTTGGGCATGCCATTGGATGAAACGAAATATTTTACCACCTTTACTTTATTCTCCATGCTGGCCGGTTATATCATCGGCATCATTACCATTCCAAAATATATTTCACAGCAAAACGCATTGGCGGTATCTGCAGTGCTGGGTGCCATTTTCACCATTTGTGCTTTCGCCTCAACGGGGTACACCGCTATCATTTTCATTGCATTACTCGGCCTGGCCAATGCCCTGATGTGGCCCGCTATTTTCCCATTGGCCATTGATGGGTTGGGTAAGTTTACTAAGACAGGATCTGCTTTATTGATAATGGGTATTGCTGGTGGAGCATTATTGCCTTTATTGTATACCACCTTAAAAGATAAAGGCATTGCATCTAATCACACTTCCTTTTTAATATGTACACTACCGTGCTATTCGTACATATTTTTTTATGCAGTAAAGGGATATGCGGCAGGAAAACAAAATAAATACTGATCTCCTCAAACATTAAGGCCATAAGGGCGGATCATTTTATTCAATTCTTTTAAAATAAGGTAAGCGGTCTAATGGAACCTGTATTGATATTTTTGCGGGTCCTTTAATTATTTTTCCATCATCTGTTTGCCACGTGCCCATTGGTATTATTACATCCCGGCTGAATTTATTTTTTTCTAACATTGGTGCAACCATTATAGTATTGCCTAACATGAACTGGTCTTTTATACCTGCGTAACCCTGGTGAGGAAACACATATTCCAGGTGCCTTATAATGGGTTCTCCTGTAAGTGCCGCCTCCTTGGTCAATTGCACAATGAGGGCTGTCTGCTGCTCCCGCAGGGCAACTGTTTTTTTAACAGCACTTAAATGAACAGCATCCAACACCCTCCAAGGTGCCACAGAAAATTGCATCATTGGCATCATTGCATGACATTGGGCTGACCGAACAACCAAATCCTGATCAAGTGAAGTAAAATTTAAAAAAGAAACAAAATCACCGCCGCCGATCATATCAGGACAAGTAAAGGCATAACCTTCTAATCCTTGCGCCACCACCTGCGGTATTAATTTTTGAAGATCTTCCCAATTATGATTTTTATCTGCAATCCTTTCGGCTAATGGCTGTCCGCCCATTTTCCACATGGCACGGTATTCATTTAAAGGATATTCCAGGCCAATCTCACCAAATATTTCTGTGTGGCGATTGGATACCACTTTTTCGTATGCCACGGAAGTAGCCGGATAAAAATAAGCATCGCCTGCATCAAATTTAAACCCGTCAACGCCATAGGTATTTTGCAACTGGTTCAGTTGTTCTTTAAACCATTTAACAGCCACCGGGTTGGTGAAATCCAATACAGCGCTGGCCCCATTCCACCAACGGATAATGGCGGGTGCTGTTTTTGCATTCACCCATTGGGTAGTGTCGCCGTTACCTTCCAGCAACAACGCTTTTTTACTTTCTAATAACCTGTATGGTGGAGAGTCTGCACTTACAAAAGGACATACCCACAGCATTACTTTAAAACCCATTTGATGCAGTTGATCCATCATCGCTTTTGGATGGGGAAAACGCCCGGGATGAAATTGCCAGAGTCCATAATTTTCCTGCCAGGTATCGTCGATCATCAATACGCCTGGCTTAAAACCATTATCGATAATGTTGTGTGCATATTGTAAAATTTCCTGCTGATTTTGATTGTACGTTAATTCAATCCAGGTGTTCCATTGCGGCTGGCTAAACAATAATAAATCCGGGAGTTTACCCGATGCCGGAAAATACCTGTTAGAAACATAGCGGTACACTTCTCGTAAGGTATTGCCGATTTTTCCCTGCTGTACCAAATCAGTAAAAGAAGTAATTAACAGGCTATCGTGCTGAAACGAAAAAGCAAAAGGTTGGGTGCACCAAATGTAGCGTCCATAGTTAGAAATAAGCAAGGGCTGGGCCTGGTTCCCCTTATTATCTCCCAATAAATTAATAGCATAGGTAAAGGAACCGAAAGGTGCCTGGTGAGCTTCTGACACAGCGGCTCCCCACCATTGCTCTCCTGCTGCTATTTTTACCAGCAGCGGAGTGGCGGCTGTATTTTGCTGGCCACGCACCTGGATAAAAGCTACAAAGGCAAAAAGAAAATAACTGATTGAATTTTTTATCATGATTTGATAGGATATAAAAATTGACATAAACCAACAAAATCCATTCATTTTTATCATCCGGAAATAATGACAAAAGCAGCAGGTATTATATTTGAGTGCATACTAAATCAGCCAGGCAGGCCGGCTGCAAAACAACAACTATTTGGCTGTTGTTTGACCTCACTCCCAGCCCCTCTCCGAAGGAGAGGGGAGCTTGACCCCTAATGATTTGTAGCCCTTGTATCTTTCAAAGAGTTGCTGTCGTAGTTCGTATTGCCCACCTGACCTCACCCCCGGCCCCTCTCCGAAGGAGAGGGGAGTTTGACCCAAATGATTTGTAGCTCTTGTATCTTTCAAAGAGTTTTTGTCGACTCTAACCATGGTTTAATACTGACTTTTTTAGGGCGGTAGCGAACATCCTGGTCTCCACCTACCGGAGACGTTTTAAAATACACCTATATTTTTGCCTTGGTGGTACCGCCTGTTTGCAGGCTGATATCTACCGGCTTATTTTTTTTCCAGGAGCCATTGGTAAAGTCGGGTACATCGACTGAAGTTGCCCGGTTTGCCACCGACTTTTCACTTAAAGGTGCAATTGCACTCCAAAGTGCCGCATCGTACACATCCTGGTCGAGTGCCAGTCCATTACGAAGACAGTCAATGAGGCGCCAGTCCATTAAAAAATCCATACCGCCATGCCCGCCAACTTCTTTAGCCAGTTCGCCTATTTTTTTTACAATGGCAGGCTCATACTGCTTTTCAAGCAATTTCATTTGTTCGTCCGATACCCAGCTTTCCCCATCAGTTCCGGAAATTTTTGCTGGCTCTGGATATTTAAGTGCAGAAGCTTTTGTTCCGCTGATTTTATGAATTCTTGAATAAATATTGGGAGAAGTAACATCATGCTGTATCATTATGGTACGGCCTTTACTGGTATAAATACAGGTTGTATTCATATTGCCCCGGTACTTGTGGTTGGTAAATGGTTTAAAAAATGGATCCTTTGCTGCAAGCTCTTCTGCCTTTTTCTCCATCTGGAAATCTTTACCCGACATGGATACCAGGTAATCCATTTTATCGCCCCGGTTGATATCCATTAACTGGCAGATGGGGCCTAACCCATGGGTAGGATAAATATTGCCATTCCTCGTCATATTTTCTTTTAAACGCCACATGTCATAGTACCCTGCTTTATCAAAATTTAACCCTAGCAAATTGTGGATGTAAGCACCTTCGCCATGTACAATTTCACCAAAGTATCCCTGCCTTGCCATGTTTAATGTAAGCAGTTCAAAAAAATCATAACAGCAGTTTTCCAGCATCATGCAATGTTTACGGGTACGCTCCGACGTCTCCACTAATTTCCAGCATTCTTCTACCGTAACAGCAGCGGGCACTTCAATACATACATGTTTACCTTGTTCCATTGCATACAGTGCCATCGGGGTATGCAGGTGCCAGGGCGTAGCAATAAATACCAGGTCGATATCTTTGCGATCACATACTTTTTTCCATGCATCTTCACTACCTGAATAAATAACTGGATTATGAGCTGTGCCATCCAATACTTTTTTTGAAGATAGTACGCTCTCATTCCTGATATCGCACAGCGCTTTAATTTCTACAGCTTCCAATTTTGAAGTATTGCTCAAATGCTCGGGCCCACGCTGACCGAGACCAATAAAACCTATTCTTACGGTCTCTAATTTAGGCGCTGCGTAACCACTCATGTTAAACAATTGCTTGCCAGCCCGGGCATTTTCTGGTGCCGGTAGCACATTACTTTGCGGTACGGAGGCAAACCCTTTTAATATACCGCCACCTACTGCGCTAAAGCCTGTAAGGCCAGCGAGCTTTAAAAAAAGTCTTCGGTTATTTTTCATTTTTTTGTGAGTTTTAATTTATGTTTAATTTTTTGTAAAATACTAATGGTTGCGGTTGACCTCACCCCCAGCCCCTCTCCGAAGGAGAGGGGAGCTTGACCTCATTAATTTATAGCCTTTTTAACTTTCAAACGGTTGGGGCGTTCACCCTAACCTCTCTCCTTCGGAAAAGGGAGCTTGACCTCATTAATTTATAACCTTTTTAACTTTCAAACGGTTGGGGCGTTCACCCTAACCTCTCTCCTTCGAAAAAGGGAGCTTGACCTCATTAGTTTATAGCCCTTTTATCGTTCAAACGGTTGAGGCGTACGCCGCCAGCAGCTGGTAATGCAACAGTTTGAAAAGCACCCTTACTAATGCCCGGATACCATTTTTCTGCATTGGTCCGGTATATTTTATCGATAACCTGTTGGGGTAATTTAAGTCCTTTAAAAGATTGATTAAAGTCGGCAGAAGTCATGGAATCAGCCGATGTAAAAAATTGCCAGTCGCTGATTTTACCTGCATGTATAGCTGCCTTATTGATATCAGCGTTTGCATCAATAACACCGTCGGTTGCATACAATAAGCGGTCCTGGTATTTGATCATAAAGTCATGCACTTTTTGCCAGTTGCCTGCAGTCTGGTATTGTAAATGAACAATTCGGGCTGCCATATCCACCGCCATATTGGGATATTTATCCAATCTTTTGGCCAGTTCATCTACATCCCATTCCAGGCTTCCGAGGTGTGCGCCAATAAATTTTAAACCAGGATGCCGTTCAAGCATATGATCTCTTGCTGCAATCTGCACTTCGTACGATGGAAACTCCGGGTGCCGGTACATATGATACATTGGATATTGAGTAAAATATTCTTTGTCGCCTTTTATCGTCATTTTTTCAACCGGCAACCAACAGTTTTTTGGCTCTGCAAGATGCCCAAGTACAGGAATTTTATTTTGAATAATAAAATCGATGATCGTATCAAACCTTGCATCATCTATCATCACCAGTTTGCCGGTTTTATCTCTCAAGCTCATGCCGATTACCTTGTAAATTTTTACAGCAATAGCGCCCTGTGCAAATGAATTTTTTAAATAACTGATGGTTTGAGATTGCCAGTCGCTGTCATTAAAATGCCGGATTGAAAAGGTAGTGGCATAAGCAATTCTATTGGGAAAAGCTTTTACCTGTTGCAGCGCAAATTGCTGCTGAACCTCCATTGGTGGTGGTTCATTTACATCATCGAGGTTGATAGTGATGAGCCGAAAATTATCTTCGGCAGCCTGTTGTACGTAGTCTGATTTATTGGTATGAACATGAACATGTGCATCAATTTTTTCCACCGTTTTAAAATCTTCGGCCGTGTAAAAAGTTTCAGCAATATTTACTGCAGCCGGTTCCTTTTTTGTTTCTGTACAATGTTGAAACAGCAGGCAACTTATAAAAAGATATAAAAAAAATAATCTCATTTTTTATGAATTGTTGTTTCAAGATATTGATCGCTGTTCATTTATATTAATTTATTTAAACCGCAAAATCTTAAACAACTTTGACAGCCTGAATTTACTTCTTTGCCTTAATGCAAAGAAGTAACAAGAAAAATCAAGGCTTCATAAACA
>JANYCA010000031.1 GCA_025360525.1 Chitinophagaceae bacterium
AAAGGATGGGCTTACGCAAAGGCTTACGCAGTGGGCACTGGCGGCCACAGGGCCGGTGTTTTAAAATCTTCGTTTGTAGCGGAAGTAAAATCTGATTTAATGGGTGAACAAACTATTTTGTGTGGTTTGTTGCAAACAGGGTCCATACTTAGTTTTGATAAAATGGCTGAAAAAGGAATTGACAAAAACTATGCGGCTAAACTGGTGCAATACGGTGTGGAAGTTATTACAGAAGCATTAAAGCAAGGCGGTATTACTGCCATGATGGACAGGTTGAGTAACCCTGCAAAAATTAAAGCATTTGAATTATCGGAGCAATTGAAAGACATTATGCGTCCCTTGTTTCAAAAGCACCAGGACGATATTATGAGTGGGGAATTTAGCAAAACCATGATGGAAGACTGGGCCAATGGTGATAAAAATTTATTGGCATGGAGAGCGGCTACCGGCGAAACTGCTTTTGAAAAAACAGCAGCCACAGATGCTAAAATAAACGAACAGGAATATTTTGATAATGGCTTATTAATGGTTGCCTTTATCAGGGCCGGGGTTGAGTTGGCTTTTGAAACAATGGTGGATTCGGGTATTAAAGAAGAATCTGCTTATTATGAATCATTGCACGAAACGCCTTTGATTGCAAATACCATTGCCCGCAAAAAATTATTTGAAATGAACAGGGTTATTTCTGATACGGCAGAATATGGTTGTTATTTATTTGATCATGCATGCAAACCGTTACTGGCCGATTTTATGAAAAAGGTTGATACTAATATTATAGGAAAAAATTATAATGAAGGAAAAGATGCAGGCGTAGATAATAAAACCCTTATTGCTGTAAATGAAATTATTCGTTTTCACCCGATAGAAATAATTGGTGCAGAACTGAGGCAGGCTATGACGGAAATGAAAGTGATTAGTACTGTGGCGTAAAGCCCCCTGCCCCCAAAGGGGGAATTAGGCAGTTTTATTTTGAGACAAGCAACTTTTAACATCACGTTTCAAAATAAATTAATAACAAGATTTGAATCGCTATTGAACTGCTTCTCTAATTTAAACGAAAGGAGAAACAGGGTAGAAAAAAAAGTATGAATAAATTAGATTCAAATCCTAATGAAAACTATTTTTCGATTGCTTGCTTTTATAATTTTTGCTAAAAATTATTTTTAAAAGAAAACAAACCATAATGATGAAACAGAACATTTCCGGCAATGGGCACCTTCTAAACCCGCCTTTAAAAGATGGGGGCTTGTATGATCCATCATTTGAACACGATGCATGCGGAATTGGGTTTGTTGCCAATATTAAGGGTAACAAGTCGCACCAGCATGTTTCTGATGCATTAACTATCCTGGAAAATATGGAACACCGCGGCGCTTGTGGCTGCGAAGCAAACTCCGGCGATGGGGCCGGTATTTTTATACAAATACCTCATGAGTTTTTCTTTGATGAATGCGTAAAGTTGGGCGTTCACCTGCCATCCTTTGGGAGGTATGCAGTCGGCGTAATTTTTTTCCCTAAAGAAATTAAACTGCGGGAAGAATGCAGGGATATTTTTAACCGGGCTGCCGAAAAGTTAGGACTTGATATTTTAACGTACAGAAGTGTACCGGTAAATACATCGGGTATTGGTCCAACGGCTTTGTCGGTAGAACCTGTGATGGAACAGGTTTTTGTAGCCTGTCCCGATCATATCACCAACCCGATGGATTTTGAACGAAAATTATTTGTTTTAAGGAATTATGCAAGTCATACCATCTTCAATACCGTTCGTAAAGATGCTATTGGATTTTATATTGCATCACTCTCCTACAAAACAGTGGTGTACAAAGGGCAGCTAACCAGCGGACAGGTTCGTCAGTATTTTCCCGATCTAAGTAACAAAAGAGTGGTGAGTGCTTTTGGCTTGGTGCATTCCAGGTTTGCAACCAACACCTTTCCTTCGTGGAAGCTGGCACAGCCGTTCCGGTACATTGCACATAATGGTGAAATCAATACATTACAAGGCAATTTGAACTGGCTAAAGGCAAGTGAAAAAGGATTCCTGTCTCCTTATTTTTCGAAGGAAGAAATGGAGATGTTGTTGCCGGTAATCACCAGCATGCAATCAGATTCTGCCTGCCTTGATAATATGATTGAATTGCTTACACTTTCTGGTCGGTCGCTGCCGCATGTAATGATGATGCTGATACCCGAAGCATGGGATGGCAACGATAAAATGGATCCTGTAAAAAAGGCATTTTACGAATACCACGCTTCTATGATGGAACCCTGGGATGGCCCGGCTTCTATCTCTTTTACCGACGGTAAAATTATTGGGGCTACACTGGATAGAAACGGGTTGCGTCCTTCAAGATATTGTGTTACGCATGATGACCGGGTTATTATGGCTTCCGAAAGCGGCGCCCTGCCAATTGACCCGGCGCTAATAAAAGAGAACGGTCGTTTACAGCCGGGCAAAATGTTTGTGGTAGATCTAGAGCAAGGAAGAATTATTAGTGATGCGGAATTGAAAAAAGAAATATGTTCTCAAAAACCTTACGGCGAATGGCTTAATAAATATAAAATCCGCCTGGAAGAATTACCGGAACCACGGGTAATGTTTACGCACCTGGAAAGCGATCAGATTTTTAAATATCAAAAAGCATTTGGTTACACAACGGAAGATTTAAACACCATCATTGCGCCCATGGCATTAGATGGCAAAGAGCCCATTGGCTCCATGGGTACCGATGTTCCGCTGGCAGTTTTAAGCGATCAGCCGCAACATTTAAGCTCTTATTTTAAACAATTATTTGCACAGGTTACCAATCCGCCGATTGATCCCATCCGGGAACGCCTGGTAATGTCGCTGGCAACTTTTGTGGGCAACAATGGTAACCTGTTGGTAGAAGATCCGTTAAGCTGCCATACCGTTGCATTGAGACATCCGGTATTGTCTAGTCACGAGTTGGAGCAAATAAGGAGTATTGATACAGGGATTTTTCAGGCCAAAACATTGCAGACTTATTTTAGGGCAGATGGCAAACCCGATTCTTTACAAAAAGGAATCGACAGGCTTTGTCGCTATGCAGTAGATGCTGCGGATGATGGTTTTGAAGTGCTTATTTTAACCGACAGGGCCATTGATAGTGACCATGCACCCATTCCATCTTTACTGGCATTGGCAGCAGTACATCACCACCTCATCCGCAAAGGAAAGCGTGGAAGTGTAGGTATTATTGTAGAAGCCGGCGATGTTTGGGAAGTACATCATTTTGCCTGTTTAATTGGTTTTGGTGCAACAGCCATTAATCCATACCTGGCATTTTCCAGCATTCGGGATATGAAGCTTAATGGAAAGTTACAAACCGATCTTGATGTAGATCAGCTTAAATACAATTATACCAAAGCTATTAACGACGGGTTGTTGAAAGTGTTTTCAAAAATGGGTATATCCACTCTGCAATCTTACCAGGGGGCACAGATTTTTGAAATTGTTGGATTAAATAAAATGGTGGTTGATAAACATTTTACCGGATGTATTTCCCGTATTGAAGGTTTAGGGTTAGATGATATTGCTAAGGAAAGTTTGGCCAAACACAATTTTGCATTCAGTAAAAAAGCAATACCCGTAGATCGGTTACCGGTAGGCGGCATGTACCAGTGGAAACGCAAAGGAGAATTTCATTTGTTTAATCCGCAGACCATTCATTTGTTGCAGTATTCAACTAAGCTGAATGATTATGCCAGCTTTAAAAAATATTCCAAACTGGTAAACGACCAGGGCGATAAGGCCTGCACCTTAAGAAGTTTGTTCCAGTTTAATTACCATCGCACTTCTGTTGCAATTGACGAAGTAGAATCTGTTGAAACAATTTTAAAACGTTTTGCAACCGGCGCAATGAGCTTTGGTTCCATCTCTCATGAAGCCCACAGCACACTTGCTATTGCCATGAATCGCATCGGCGGTAAAAGCAATACAGGCGAAGGTGGAGAAGATGAAATGCGGTATGAAACCCTGGCCAACGGCGATTCTATGAGAAGTGCCATTAAGCAGGTGGCCTCCGCAAGGTTTGGGGTTACCAGTAATTATTTAACGCAGGCAGATGAACTTCAAATTAAAATGGCACAAGGTGCCAAACCGGGTGAAGGTGGGCAGTTGCCCGGACATAAAGTAGATGATTGGATTGGAAGGGTACGTCATGCTACGCCGGGTGTGGGATTAATTTCTCCACCGCCGCACCACGATATTTATTCTATTGAAGACCTGGCACAATTAATATTCGATTTAAAAAATGCCAACCGTGCCGCAAGAATTAATGTGAAGCTGGTTTCAAAAGCAGGTGTTGGTACAATTGCTGCCGGTGTAGCCAAAGCAAAAGCCGATGTGGTGTTGATTGCCGGCAATGATGGTGGCACAGGCGCATCTCCCATCAGTTCTATCAAACATGCAGGATTACCCTGGGAGTTAGGATTGGCAGAAGCACACCAAACCCTGGTAAAAAATAAATTACGCAGCAGGGTAGTATTGCAAACAGATGGCCAGTTAAAAACCGGCAAAGACATTGCCATTGCCACTTTATTAGGGGCAGAGGAATGGGGCGTTGCAACAGCAGCATTGGTTACAGAAGGTTGTATCATGATGCGAAAATGCCACCTGAATACCTGCCCGGTTGGTGTAGCCACACAAGACCCTGAATTACGCAAACGTTTTACAGGTAATGCAGACCATGTCGTAAATCTGTTCCGTTTTTTAGCGGAAGAACTGCGTGAAATAATGGCCCAGCTTGGGTTTAAAACTGTCAACGAAATGGTTGGACAGGCCGATTGCCTGGAAAGACGGGATAATATTACGCACTGGAAACACAGTAAACTGGATCTTTCGCCAATATTGTACAAAGAACCTGCTTCTATTTACACTGGTTTGTATAATAAAGAATCGCAGGATCATGAATTGGATAAAGTGTTGGATTGGAAATTATTGGCCGCTGCAAAACCAGCTTTGGAATCCGGCAAAAAAATAGCTGCATCTTTCAATATTACCAGTATTGATCGTACAACGGGTACAATTTTATCGAACGAAATTTCCAAAATTTATAAATCGGAAGGATTACCGAACGATACCATTCATTTTAAATTTACCGGAACCGCCGGACAAAGTTTTGGTGCTTTTAATACCAAAGGCGTTACGCTGGAACTGGAAGGTGATGCCAACGATTATTTTGGAAAAGGATTAAGCGGCGCAAGGTTGATTGTATATCCATCTGCTGCCGCCACTTTTGTTCCCGAAGACAATATCATTATTGGTAACGTTGCTTTTTATGGCGCAACTTCCGGTGAGTCTTTTATCCGTGGTAAAGCAGGTGAGCGTTTCGCCGTACGTAACTCAGGCGCAACAGCAGTTGTAGAAGGTGTAGGTGATCATGGGTGTGAATATATGACTGGCGGAAGAGTTGTAATTCTTGGTGCAACCGGACAAAATTTTGCGGCAGGAATGAGCGGAGGAATTGCTTATGTCTATAATGTAAAAGGCAATTTTGAAGCACAATGCAACAAGGAAATGATTGACCTTGACCCGGTTTTGGATGAAGATAGAAATGAATTGTATCAACTCATCAGCAATCATTTTATGTTTACCAAAAGTACGGTTGCCAAATTTGTATTGGATGATTTTGATAACCAGTTGCAGCATTTTGTAAAAGTGTTTCCAAAAGATTACAAGAAGGCACTGGCAGGTAAAAAGATGAAAGAACCGGTAAGAAAATAGCAGGGATTTAATTCAAAAATTTATGTTGGACTAATATTATTTTTGGAACAAGCGGTAGTTTTTCATGGCATCATCGTTGTGTCACTCACTTGTACTGTTGGTTGTTTCATCAGCAAAAAAAAAGCAAAGATTAAAACCAAATTTAAACATGGTGAAGTAAATAATATTTAAACGAATTAAACAATATTCAACAACCTTCAACAACATTCAACTGCATTCAAAAACATTCAACAACATTCAACAATATTCAACTGAATTCAACCGCATTCAACAACATTAAACCATATTTTACAACATGGGCAAACCAACTGGTTTTTTAGAATTTACAAGGGAACTTCCTTCAAAACGTTCATCGCAAGACAGGGTAAACGATTACAAGGAATTTGTAGAAAGATATACGGATGAAAAATTGAACCAGCAATCTGCCAGGTGCATGGATTGCGGTGTTCCTTTTTGCCATAATGGGTGTCCGCTGGGTAATGTAATACCCGAATTTAACGACGCTGTGTATCGCAAAAGCTATAAGGAGGCATACGAAATACTTTCTTCCACCAATAACTTCCCGGAGTTTACAGGCCGCATTTGTCCTGCTCCCTGCGAAACAGCTTGTGTGCTAGGCATCAATCAACCAGCCATAGCTATTGAAGAAATTGAAAAGCACATTATTGAAATTGCTTTTGAAAAGAATTTTGTACAACCCAACAGGCAGATTTCCAGAACAGGAAAAAAAGTGGCTGTAGTAGGCAGTGGCCCTGCAGGACTTGCAGCAGCTGCCCAATTAAATATAGCAGGTCATACGGTGACCGTTTTTGAAAGAGATGATTTACCAGGCGGTTTGCTTCGTTATGGTATCCCCGATTTTAAATTGGAAAAATGGGTAATCGACAGGCGCATTAAATTAATGGAAGAAGAAGGTATCGTTTTTAAATGTAACGCCAACGTGGGTTTAAATATCAATATAAGTGATCTGCTGAGAGAGTTTCATGCCATCGTACTAGCAGGCGGTTCTACCATTCCACGTAATTTAAATATTCCCGGCAGGGAATTAAAAGGGGTTCATTTTGCAATGGATTTTTTAAAGCAGCAAAATAAAAGGATAGCCAATATTCCTTTTAGTTTGGAAGAAATTGTTGCCGGCAACAAAAACGTAGTTGTATTAGGTGGTGGCGATACGGGCAGCGATTGTGTAGGAACCAGTAACCGCCACAAAGCAGTTTCAGTAACCCAGTTTGAGTTGTTACCCAAGCCACCTGCAGAAAGAAATAAAATTATGCCCTGGCCTACTTATCCCATGTTACTAAAAACTACCTCCTCTCACGAAGAAGGTTGCCATAGAAAATGGGCTGTATCCACCAAAGCATTTATTGGCGATGAGGACGGTAAATTAAAAGCAATACAACTGGTAGACCTTGAATGGAAAATTGTTGATGAAAAACCAGCAGCTTTTGTAGAGATACCCGGTAGCGAACGGGAAATTCCCTGCGAACTGGCTTTATTAGCCATGGGCTTTGTTTATCCTCAACACGAAGGCGTAATACAGGAGTTGGAACTGGAACTGGACGAAAGGGGTAATGTACGGGCTACGGAAAAAAGTTATCAAACCAACATCAACAAAATATTCACCGCAGGTGATATGCGCCGTGGGCAAAGCCTGGTGGTTTGGGCGATAAAAGAAGGCAGGGATTGTGCTGAAAAAGTTGATGAATTCTTGGTTGGTCATTCACTGCTGGAGACAGCTGATGATAATGCAATTGCCCGTTATTTATAAGTAGCTAATTTCCCAGCAGAATGTTGGGATTTAAAAATTGATGATTATTGGGATGCTGAACAGCATCCCTTTTTTTTAGAAAAACTTTTTAATACAGGGCAATTTATCTGGTTGACCTGGCTGAAATTAAATTAACTACAAACATTGATGTTAATGAATGCAATTAGCAGCAACTTCGCAATATGAAAAATTTCAGGCAACAACAACACAGGCCTAAAAAAAACACACTTATTGTAGGCAGAGAGGCTATTATTAATGCATTGGAATCCGGCAAACAGCTGGAAAGGATTTTTATGCAGGCCACCGTTCATGGAGAGGTAATCAATACAATCAAGTTACTGGCAGAAAAAAACCTGGTACCCATCAATAAAGTACCGGTAGAAAAATTAAATGGTTTAAATGTTAGTAACCATGAGGGTTGCATAGCTGTAATCAGTAAGGTGCAGTACCAGAATCTGCAGGATGTAATTTCATTGGTAGTAGAAAATGGGGAGACGCCGCTGTTTGTAATATTGGATGGCGTAACTGACATCAGGAATATCGGTGCCATTGCACGGAGTGCGTATAGTTTTGGTGCACATGCCATCATTATTCCCGACAAAGGGGTGGGTGCTTTAAATGAAGATGCAATACTTACCTCTGCCGGGGCGCTGGAAATGATGGCAGTTTGCAGGGTTAGCAGTTTAATGAAGGCTGTGGATGAATTGCATTTGAATGGCATTAAAGTATTTGCCAGCGAAATGACGGCTACTACCAAAGTGTATGATATAGATTTTAAAGAACCCTGTGCCATCGTACTAGGCGGAGAAGAACATGGTGTTTATCAACCGTTATTAAAAATATGCGATGCGGTTTTTCAAATACCCATGCCCGGCGAATTTGAATCACTAAATGTATCAGTGGCCAATGGTATAATTTTGTACGAAGCCATCCGGCAGCGGGGTGTGGAGGGCTGATTGATTTAAAGAATATAGAATTTTGACTGCAAAAGTTTACCTAAATAATTCGACACCGTTTACTGCTTTGTTCTGATGCAAAGAAGTAAACGGGATGATCAGAGACTTATAAAACAGACGCCCAATATTACTTCGTTTCCCGGGAAGATTAAAAATTTGTATGTTTTAGGTGCCACTAATAAACGGCAGGTATCTTCCCTATTTGGTTACACGAACTTTTTACAAGAGGAATAAAATACTTTTTAAACTAACTCCGCCGCATTTTTTATTTATTGCGATTAATCGACAGGGTTTTTACCTGTTGGCTGTTATCTGGTAAAGTTATTTGCAGCTGGTAAATACCACTTGCAATTGCCGCTGGCAGATAAAGTGATTTTGTACCGCTGCCGCCAGCATGGCTTATCATTTCTTTGTAAAAAAGTTGTCCTGTGTTGGCGATCAGCCTTAGGCTGTACCTGCCTTTTGGCTGGTTAGTAAGGGTTAAAGTAATAACATCATTTTTCATTGGGTTGTACAAAGCGATGAAGGCAGGATGCTCCATACCGCTGCCCACTGCTACAACGCTGCTATAATATACTTCGCCTGCTATGCCAATGCTCTTAACTTTATAGAAAAGGCTGGTTAAGGGCGCTGCTGCATCCAGTAAGTTGTAATTAAAGGCTGTGTTACCTACGGCTTCCTTAATGCCTGCGGTAACAAAATTGCGGCCATCTGCAGAACGTTGTACCTCGTAGGTGCGTATGGCTTGTTCGGCTGCTACTTTCCAGTTTACCTGCACACCAGCCGCACTGCGGTTGGCGCTAATACTGAGAAAGTTTATTGGCAATACCGTTGCCTGCTTAAAGACAAGCATAAAGCGGTCTGCTGCGAATGAACCAGCGTCGGTTCCTACAGTAAAGTTGTACGTTGTATTACCATCGATGTTAATGGGTATACTGGTTTTAAGATATTTGTCCTCTAAAACACTTATTAAGTTTGCATCCAGGTTTTGAGACCGGAAGTTTAGCTGGTAAGGAAGTTTCAACATGGATGAAATATTATAAAAAACGGTATCGTTGGCTGCAAGTGATGCCCTTTTTTCTACCGAAAGTTTTACCCCATTTCTTACCATACTAATATTTTCGGTAAAGTTGTTTTTTTTAAGGCCATCAAAATCATCTATTGCATTATCATAACTGTTGTCCAGAGCTATTAGTGTTCCATCAATGATTTTGCTGACTGTGTTTTTAACCACATTTAAAGTAGTAAACATAGCCGGATAAACGCTTTTAATGTCGGCTGGTCTAAAACTTTGTATACTACCCGCTGTTTTGCAGTTTTCGCCAATACTAATACTTCCTCCATTGCTGCCGCCTCTCACAAAGAATGCCTGTCCCGATTCAATCGTATTTTCTATGCTACTGCTGTAACTTCCTCCACCCGGGCTTATTATGTAATCAGCTCCAATTTTTGTGAGCACCTGGTAGCCGCCAACCGTATTTAGTTTGGCGTCCCAAAGATTAAAAGTAGTAGCTCCTGCTGTTCCTGTAAAACTCACAAACCTGATATCAATTGCTGCGGCAAATGGATTGGCAACCAACGCAGATTTGTTAGCTGCAATTGACGTGGTCATTATACCCGTAAACAAGCTGCCAGTTGTACGAAGCGTAGTGGCATTTAAAACAGTAGTACTGCTGGAAATTCCCTGGCTTCTATCGCCCCTTATATAAAGAAAGTACCCCGGGTAATCAGCAATCAGCCCGTTATTCGTATTGGTGATCGGTTGTAAAAAATTTGTAGCAGAATCATATCGGTACATAGATGCACCTGGTGTAACCGCATCAAAACCAAGCGCAATTGCGTTTGCCTGTGGGCTGGTAATCAGGCTACCCAAACCTGGCATATTATTTCCACCCCCTGACTGACCTTCCTGCCATGCAGCATTGATGGTTTGTCCGGATGCAGGTGCCGACAGCAACCTCCACGCCCTGGTAGCATTTTGTGATATATATCGTTCAACAGTTACATGGGTAGCGCCGCTAAGAGTGCCGGTTACTTTACCAATGGCACCGGTACCGGTAGAGTCGGATTTGATGGTAACAGGCCTTCCTGTAAAATCAACCGTACCCATTATCGTTAAGGTTTTGCCTGCTGCAATTACCAGCCCACCGCTGCCACTGATTGTTAAAGTTCTGCCCGCAAACTGGGTATAATCCACATTCAAATTGGGAGTTCCTGCAGAAATGGTTAGGTTGGTTGTTCCGTTGGGCACAACGCCGTTACTCCAATTACCGGGTAAATTCCAATCTGTATTGATGGCCCCTCCCCAAATAGCGGGTATTGAATTACAATTATTATTAAAGTATGCGGTAGTAGTGTAAGTGGATATAGCTCCTGTTGTGCTTAGTGCCCGTCCTTCTAGTTGAACGCCGGCTCCCATGCTTATTGCACCGTTGTTGGCAATAATAGTTCCTATAAAAGAAGTATTAGCAGCAAAAAAAGCAGCTCCCTCTATTTTCCAAAACACATTGCAGGATTTGGCTCCATTGATTAAAATTACTTGTGAAGATGCGCCAGTGGTAAAGGCTCCACCAGTTGTAATTATAAAGACGGCATCCGGGTTTCCCTGGCCGTCTAAAG